>NZ_JBWPWW010000008.1:0-104925 GCF_056590795.1 Prevotella sp. C0026C3
AAGAATATTACCAAGTAATAGCGAAATAAAATGACCCACCCGACCAGGGCATTTAGTGGGTCAATAATAAATCGTTTTACTGGGTCTAAGATACTTTGCCAGCGTGGGTCAAATTAGTGTGGATTTTCCAATAAGCAAGCGATACAAATTCTCGTTGAGCAGGCCCTACGACGGCAAGATCAAGACCCTCGCCGTCAAGCGCAGTCCGCTGGGAGAGTATTTCGTCATCATGGTTCTTGACAAAGCCCCTGTCAGTCTCGGAAAGACACTATCTTTGTGCACGTCAAGGGCACATACGATTCTCATAAGCCTACATTTGAGGATTATTAATTTTTTTGCTCAAAGATAATACATATTGTGACTTAGAGCACGCATTTAGGACAAAGAATTTATGCTGGCCTTGACACTTTTCCGTCAAATGGGAAGGCGATTCGGGAATTTATTTCCCGTTTTTTATTTCCACTGGCTTATATATCGCGATTTTGCAATTAGAACAACGTTCAAATACAGCGACATTGATGGAACGAGGAAAAGGAACAGAGAGGGAGAGGAAATTACGGATGATCGGACGATATGAAGGGCAGAGTTCATTTGTCATATCATTGTGAGCCATATAGGTACCGATTAAAACGTAATTTCCTGGCTATCAATAGGGTTATGGTAGTGCATCGTAAGTAATTATCCAATATAAGAATGCTCATCTTCAATAATTATAGAAAAGAATACTAGACTCCTTGAATATGCGCTTGCCAAACCTAATATTTGTACGTTGGATGAAGATAGTAAATTAACATTCATAGATAAATAAAAAGCAATTACAAGAAAGTGTATACACGATGTAAATACGGTATAAGACAAGATGAAGAAACACATCCGGAAATACCTGTACCTTGAATATTTCACCTATGCTATATTCTTCAATTCTTCATTGACTATTCCATGGATTCATAGTAATATTTCCGTTTTTGATAGTTAAAATAGCACATTTTTCTATTACTTGCTCAAATAACTTAAAGAATTCATCCGCTATAAATGTTTTTTCAGTAACTTTGCTTTCATTAAACATAGTGATGATTTCTTTGCAATTCTTTAATATCTAATGCCATAAAGTAGCAATTAATCTAGCTATTCTTCAAATCAGAAATGATAGATATTTCGTTGGACTCACATTAAAATATTTAAAACTAAAATCTACATTATCATGAAGAAAAAATTATTGATGACGGTTATTGTCTCTATTGCAGTATTCTCTGCTTGTAACAATAGCGATGAGAAGTTTACGCCTGCTTGCAATGGAGAGGAAGTTAGTTTCTTTGTAAACAGTAATCCAATTACACGTACAGTGGTAAGCACTTCAGACGGTTCTACCCAATTCAAAGATGGCGATTTGCTTGGTATCTACGCTACTGGTGGCGCGACAGCTACTAACGTTAAGTATAACGTAAATGCTACCGATGGAGGCAGTCTTACCGTTGCAAATCAAGGAAATGAGATTACATGGACAGATGCAACAGCTATTGGTAATTTTTATGCTTATTACCCTTATGCCGAATCAAATGCTGATGGTACTGTGGCATTTACAGTTACCAATCAAACTTCACAAACCGATTTTGAAGCTAATGATTTCTTGTATGCCAAGTCTAGTGCTACAGGTACAGCTGTAAAATTTACCTTTAATCATGGACTTTCTTTGGTAAAGGTGGTACTAGTAGGTGACGCATTGTCTGATGCTACTAGTATTACTGTTAAAGCACAGCCAACAATAACATGGACACACACTACTAATAAGTTCGCTACAAGTGGTGAAGCTCTCTCTATTAAAATGTGGAAAGTTTCAGAATCGTCACAAGAATATTGGGCTGTAGTTCCCGCACAAACATTTACTTCGGGTAGTGAAATGTTCAAAATAGCTGTAGGTTCAACCGTTTATAGGTATAAACCTGCAGAAGATAAGACTCTTACACAAGGCGGTAGTACTAAGTTTACCCTGTCTATTGATGCAGAGAAAAAGGTCGTGGCAGTCTCTACTGATGTAACTACAAGTGGATGGAATACTGATGTCGACCAAACCGGTAAGTTAGAGAAAGACCCTATAGTACCTGTGGAATTGATTTCGTCTGCACAAGGAACTTTCTCAACTTCTACAACCCTAACTGCTCAAAAAGAGAAGCAGACTTGTGTAGAAGGTTGGAATACAGTTATTACACAGGCAAGTTTTAAAGATAACGCGATAATTGCTTTCGATAATACGGAATCGGCTATGTCATTAGTTCGTAAAGATGGTGCATGGCATAATGGTACACTTTATTATTGTACACAAGAAAATGCAGCTAAAGCAGGAAAATATACCTTAAAGTTTAAGGTGAAAGCCAGTATGGCAAGTGAACTTCAACTAGGGGTAATACCTTGCATGGGCGAGAAATTGTGGTTTTACGAAAACGGAACAACTAATACTATCAAGCATATTGCTGCAACAACCGAATGGGCTGAGAAAACATTCACTTTTGATTTGAATAAAATAAAAGAAGGAAAAAGTGATCGTGCTGCAACTGCAAATGACTTGAAGAAGGTGCTTGTGTACTTTGTACCGGATATTTGCAGTACGACTAAGTTCTTTATTAAAGACGTGACCTTTATTGAAAATGTAAACTAATACAACGTGAGTCCAACGAACATAATATGTATATGATTATTTCAAGATCAGATTATTAGAGAGTTTGGCAGCCCTAATCTCAATGATAGAATGGGTAGGATACCCTTGCCTTGATTAAATAATGTAAAATCGTCGAATTCATATAACCTATACACTAGCTCTGAAAAAATAAATATTTAGGTATGCAAGAACACAATGCCGAATTATTAATATTGATTAGTTTTGGAGGGTTCATTATTTTGTTGTAATTTTGCACATTGAACATTTTTATTTAAACCAAACATCGTGGCTGAGACAAAATACATCTTCGTAACCGGCGGAGTGGTATCATCATTAGGCAAAGGTATCATCTCTGCATCTATTGGTAAACTTCTACAAGCAAGGGGATATAACATCACAATTCAAAAGTTCGACCCGTACATTAACATCGACCCGGGGACGCTAAACCCTTACGAACATGGCGAATGCTATGTCACAGTGGATGGTATGGAGACCGATTTGGACTTGGGACATTACGAGCGTTATACCAGCATTCAAACCACTAAGGCCAACTCTCTTACTACAGGTAGAATCTACAAAGCTGTCATCGACAAAGAACGTCGTGGTGATTATTTAGGCAAGACCATTCAGGTTGTGCCCCACATCACCGACGAAATCAAGCGCAATGTGAAGATGCTTGGCCAAAAATACCATTACGATTTCGTCATTACAGAGATTGGTGGTACCATCGGCGACATCGAAAGTGCTCCATATATGGAAGCCATCAGACAGCTCAAATGGGAACTTGGTAAGAATGCTATCAACGTACACTTGACGTACGTCCCCTATTTAAAGGCGGCTGGAGAATTGAAGACGAAACCTACCCAGCACTCAGTAAAAGAACTACAGAGCATTGGTATTCAACCCGACATATTGGTTTTACGAACCGAGAAACACCTCGGAGAAGGCATTTTAAAGAAAGTTGCAAGCTTCTGTAACGTAGATTTCGACTGCGTTATTCAGAGTGAAGATCTGCCAAGTATCTACGAAGTACCTGTCAATATGCAGAACCAAGGACTCGATGCAGCCATCCTTCGCAAAATAGGCGAGCCTGTCGGTGAGAAACCTACGCTCGGTCCGTGGAAAGAATTCCTTGAAAGAAGGAACAAAGCTACCGAAGAAGTACACATCGGCCTGATTGGTAAATACGACTTGCAAGACGCTTATAAGAGCATACGCGAAAGCCTTTCTCAGGCAGGTACGTACAACGACCGCAAGACCGTACTCACTTTTATCAACTCAGAGAAGATAACCGAAGAGAATATCAGCGAACTCTTGGAAGGTCAAGATGGTATCATGGTATGTCCGGGATTTGGTCAACGTGGTATCGAAGGAAAAATTATCGCTGCTCACTATGCTCGCATCCACGACATTCCTACATTTGGTATCTGCCTAGGTATGCAAATGATGGTGATTGAGTTTGCTCGCAATGTATTGGGATATAGCGATGCTAACAGCCGTGAAATGGACGAGAAGACCGAGCATAACGTTATCGACATCATGGAAGAGCAGAAAAATATCACCAATATGGGTGGTACTATGCGTCTTGGTGCATACGATTGTAAACTGCGACAAAACTCTCGTGTCTTCGATATTTACAAACAAGAGCATATTCAGGAACGCCATCGCCACCGCTATGAATTCAACAACGACTATCTGACCGAGTACGAAAAGGCCGGCATGATGTGTGTTGGAAAGAATCCGGAAAGCGACTTGGTAGAGATAGTAGAAATTCCAGGACTGAAATGGTACATCGGTACGCAGTTCCATCCGGAATATCAATCGACCGTTTTAAAGCCACATCCACTCTTTGTAGACTTCATTAAAACGGCTAGCGAAAGCAAGAAACACTAAACATTTCATACGATAGCCAAGTCCCATTGTTATTTTACGAGACTTGGCTATCATTATCTAACAAACAATAATGGATCGCAATAACGTAATAGGACTTGTATTAATAGGCCTCGTACTGATAGGCTTCAGTTGGTGGAGCCAGCCTTCTAAAGAGGAACAGAGAGCAGCATTCGTACAAGACTCCATCGCAAAAGCAAAACAAGAGGAAGCAAAGAAGGCTGCCGAATTTAAGTCTAAAGCCCAACAGACTGCTGAGAAACAAGCAGCACTAACCGATACCACAGCTCTTTTCCACGAATCATTAGTGGGTGAAGCACACACTGTTGTCCTCAAAAACAAGAAACTAGAACTATCGTTCAATACGAAGGGAGCCACCGTAACCAAAGCTGTTATCAAGAATTTCTCAGATCGTAATGGTAACAAAAACGTGACTATCTTCGATGGGAAAGACCAAAGTTTGAATTATACATTGGCGGCCAAACAGACCAATATTGCTACGCAAGACTTGTATTTCCAGCCAAGTCAGGTAACAGATTCTACTGTTACATTCACCGCTAGTGCCAATAGTGGTCAGGCTATTACTATCAATTATACACTTGGCAAAGATTATCTGCTACGCATGCAGATGCGTGTGAGTGGCATGGCAGGCCTATTTGCCCCAAACACATCAACTATGGATGTGACTTGGGAAGACATGTGCCGCCAGCAAGAACGCGGTTTCACATTCGAGAATCGCTACGCTACCCTCACCTATCACAAAGTAGATGGAGGCACAGATTACTTGAATGAAACCCAAGAAAAGATTGATGAGAGTATCGAAGACAAAACAGATTGGGTGGCATTTAAGAATCAATTCTTCTCAGCCGTAATGATTGCGAAGAATGATTTTGCGGCAAATTCACTGATGACAAGTATCCCCCAAGAGAAAGAAAGCGGATATTTGAAGCAGTATAGAGCTAAATTGAAGACTTTCTTCGACCCCAAAGGTAATCAAGCATCGGAGTTTGAGTTCTATTACGGTCCCAATGATTTCAGGCTATTACAAAAGGTTGAAAAAGAAAGTACCTTTGGTAAGGATCTTCAACTACAACGCTTGGTTTACTTAGGCTGGCCACTCTTCCGCATCATCAACCGCTGGTTTACCCTCTATGTATTCGATTTCCTGACCGGACTCAATATCAATATGGGTATCGTATTGATACTGATAACCCTCTTGCTAAAGGTTATTACCTACCCGATGGTGAAGAAAAGCTACATGAGTTCAGCCAAAATGCGTGTGTTGAAACCGAAATTGGACGAGGCAACCAAGCAATATGACAAGCCGGAAGACCAAATGCAAAAGCAACAAGCCATGATGGCTGAGTACTCTAAGTATGGGGTAAGCCCACTATCAGGCTGTCTTCCTATGCTGATACAGATGCCTATCTGGATTGCAATGTTCAACTTTGTGCCGAACGCTATCCAATTACGAGGTGAGAATTTCTTATGGATTAAAGATTTAAGTACCTACGATCCCATCTTCGAATGGAACAATAATCTTTGGTTGATAGGCGATCACTTGAGCTTAACCTGTATTCTTTTCTGCATAGCCAACGTCCTTTACTCTTGGATGACAATGCGTCAACAGCGCGATCAGATGGTAGGTCAGCAGGCTGAACAGATGAAGATGATGCAATACATGATGTATCTGATGCCTCTATTCTTCTTCTTTATGTTCAACGACTATAGTGCCGGACTGAATTTCTACTACTTCGTCAGCCTCTTCTTCAGTGCTGCTATCATGTGGGCATTGCGAAAAACGACCAACGACGAGAAACTTCTTCAACTCTTGGAAACACGTTATAAGGAGAACCTAGCGAATCCTCAGAAGAAAATGGGAGGCTTAGCTGCCAGACTCCAAGCCTTGCAAGAGATGCAACAGAAGCAACAAGAAGAAACCAGACGTAAGCAAGAAGAACTCAATAGAAAGAAAAAAGGATTATAAATAACACAGAAGCCACTAACTCGAATTCGGAAAAAGAAGAAAGTTAGTGGCTCTTTTAGCATTATAACAACAAATATGAACAGAATAGTGGGACTAGCAATGGCAACAATGCTCACTGTATCAACACAGAGCCAAGCCCAAGAACAGAGTATCATAGGGCCACATCACATCACTTTACAATCCGACTTGATGACTCCGGAAGCACTTTGGGCCATGGGCAGAATAGGTGGTTCACAGGTTTCTCCGAATGGAAAACAAATAGTATATCAAGTATCTTATTACAGTGTAAAAGAGAATAAGAGTCATACAATACTCTATCTTGCAGACATAAATGGCAAGAACAAGAAACAACTTACACTTGATAACAAGAGCGAAAGCGATGCTACATGGATTGAAAACGGCCAAAGAATAGCCTTCTTAAGAGCCGGTCAGATATGGAGTATGAAGGCAGATGGAAGCGAACGCAAGCAATTATCACACTCAGTTATAGACATTGAGGGCTTCCGTTTTAGCCCCGATGGCAAGAAAGTGGTGCTCATCAAATCGATTCCTTACTACGGAACCATCAAAAAGAATCCTGATGATTTACCCAAAGCTACAGGTAGATTGGTCACCGATATGAACTATCGCCACTGGGATCATTACGTAGAAAGCATTGCTCATCCATTCCTTGCAGAGGTATCAGAGGCCGGTATCAACAATGGAACAGACATCATGGAGGGCGAACCTTACGAAAGTCCGGTTGCTCCTTTTGGTGGAATAGAGCAAATAGCATGGAGTCCTGACTCTAAAATCATTGCCTATACTTCTCGAAAAAAAGAGGGAATACAATACGCAATCTCCACAGATACCGACATATATCTTTACGATATAGAGACTAAGCAGACCAAAAACATCTGCAAACCAGTCGGTTATGTCGAGCCAAAGATTGATGCTACCAAGACGATGAAGACTCAAGCGGTGAATCATCAAGATGCAGATATGAATGTAGGCTACGATGTCAACCCAAAATTCTCGCCCAATGGCAAATACATTGCATGGCAAAGTATGGAGCACAACGGCTATGAGAGCGATCGCAACCGCCTATGCGTATACAACTTGGCAACCGGAAAAAAGAAATACGTAACGGAGAGTTTCGACTCCAATGTAGACGATTACTGCTGGAATAACGACTCAAAAACACTTTATTTCCTCGGTATTTGGCATGCCACAGAAATGATATATCAGACTAACCTAGAGGGAAAAGTGATACAACTTACCGACGGTTGGTTTGACTATGGAAGCATACAACTAGCCAACAACGGTAATATGCTCTTAGCAAGCAGACACTCTCACCAGAATGGCGACGAACTTTTCTTGGTGAAACCGGGCAAAGAGAAGAAAGCAATTGTTAGTCAAATAACTTTTGAAAATAAGCATATATACGACCAATTGGCACTCGGCAAGACAGAACAGCGCTGGGTGAAGACCACCGATGGCAAAGATATGCTCGTTTGGGTAGTACTTCCGCCACACTTCGATGCCACAAAGAAGTACCCCACTCTATTATTCTGTGAGGGTGGACCACAAAGTCCGGTAAGCCAATTTTGGAGCTATCGTTGGAATTTCCAAATCATGGCAGCCAACGGGTACATTGTTATTGCCCCCAACAGACGCGGACTTCCGG
Source organism: Prevotella sp. C0026C3 (assembly GCF_056590795.1). Taxonomy (NCBI): domain Bacteria; kingdom Pseudomonadati; phylum Bacteroidota; class Bacteroidia; order Bacteroidales; family Prevotellaceae; genus Prevotella; species Prevotella sp. C0026C3. The sequence goes on from NZ_JBWPWW010000008.1 coordinate 8,197, forward strand.
GCTTTGGAAGCAAATGGAACGAGGACATCAGTGGCGATTGGACCGGTCAATGTATGAACGATTACTTCAGCGCCATTGACGATGCTACCACCAACTTACCTTATGTTGACAAAGACAGATTGGGATGCGTAGGAGCCAGCTTCGGTGGTTTCTCGGTATTCTATTTGGCCGGTCACCACGACAAACGATTCAAAGCGTTCATCGCACACGACGGTGCTTTCAACCTCGAAAGCATGTATACCGATACCGAGGAAGCATGGTTCTCTAATTGGGAATACGAGAGTGCGCCTTGGAACAAGGATATTACTGCCAATGGCAAGAAGACTTATGACAACAGTCCTCACAAGTTTGTCGACAAATGGGATACTCCCATCCTCGTCATTCACGGTGAAAAAGATTATCGAATCAATGCTAATCAAGGTATGGGAGCATTTAATGCAGCCCGTATGCGCGGCATCCCGGCCGAACTTCTCATCTTCCCCGATGAAAACCACTGGGTATTGAAGCCACAAAACGGTATTCTCTGGCAGCGTACCTTCTTCAGTTGGTTGGATAAATGGTTGAAAAAATAATAATACATATCAATAAAAATGGTCGAAAAAATACAAAAGAAATTGAGTGACAGTGCCAGTGCTAGATGGACAGCCTTGTTCATCGTAGCCTTCACAATGATGATGGGATACTTCATCACCGACGTTATGTCACCTCTAGAAGTACTACTTACCAAGCCAGCATCGGCTGGTGGACTAGGTTGGAGTTCCGATGATTACGGATTCTTTGCCGGCTCTTACGGTCTCATCAACGTCTTCCTGCTCATGTTATTCTTCGGGGGTATCATCCTCGACAAGATGGGAATCAGATTTGCCGGAATCTTATCATGCGTACTCATGGTTGCCGGTGTATTCATCAAATACTACGGAATCACTGGAGATTTCGGCGATACCAAATTCACACTCGATTTTGTCAACTTCTCATTACCGATGTCGGCGGCTATCGCTTCACTCGGTTTTGCCATCTTCGGAGTTGGCTGTGAAATCTGCGGAATCACCGTTTCTAAGATTATGACGAAATGGTTTGCCGGTCACGAGTTGGCATTAGCCATGGGATTACAGGTGGCATTGGCTCGTCTAGGAACTGCGGCTGCTATGATGGGAAGCCTCCCTATTGCCAAGGCTTTTGGCAATTCTATTGGTGCTCCCATTCTCTTAGGCGCAGCACTCTTAATCATTGGTCTGCTGGCATTCTTGGTTTACAACATCATGGACAAGAAACTAGATGCATCGACAGCTGCATATAATGCAGAAAACACTGTAGAGAGCGAAGACGAATCATTCCATTTCAGCGATTTGAAACTTATCTTTACCAATCCCGGCTTTTGGTGTATTACCATCTTATGCCTCCTTTTCTATAGCGGTGTGTTCCCCTTCTTGAAGTTTGCTACCAAGCTAATGGTTGCCAACTATGCCGTAAAAGAGGAATGGGCCGGTATCATTCCCGGCTTGATTCCATTTGGAACCATCTTCCTTACTCCCCTATTCGGTTCTATATATGATAAGGTAGGCAAAGGTGCCACACTGATGTTGATCGGTAGTACTATGCTAACAGGCGTACATCTCATCTTTGCTACCCACATCATGCCATACGGTTGGTTTGCCGTTATCATCATGATTATTCTAGGTATTGCCTTCTCTTTGGTACCATCTGCCATGTGGCCAAGCGTCCCAAAGATTATTCCTTTGAAGTATTTGGGAAGTGCTTACGCCGTTATATTCTACATCCAGAATATAGGATTGTCCTTGGTTCCAATGTGGATAGGAAGAGTTAACGGAAGCGACCCAAGCTATACCACCTCCATGAGTATCTTCACCGGCTTCGGTATCGCTGCCATTATTACATCGTTGGTGCTCATTGCCATCGATAAAAAGAAAGGATATGGCCTACAAAAAGCCAATATAAAGAAGTAAGATAACAATATTATAAAACAATCCCTTTCATGGAATGGAACAAAGCCATCTGTGAAGGGGATTTTTTATTATTCTTTATTTACTCATAAAACTTCACTTCTCACTCGAACTTCATCCACTCGTCATCCTGTGCACTTATCTACGACTCCACTGCAAGGCCGTAGCAAGATTGCTGCAAGGCTGAGTCAGCGAAACTGCAGAGACTAAACAGCAATGTTGCCATGCCTCTGCAGTAAATCCAATAAAAAGTATAGATATCCTAAAAGCGACATGGTAAGATGGTGATATAGCATGATTAGGAACATCAATACATAACAAAAGCGGTGCAACCCAAACAAGTTGCACCGCTTTTCTATATTTCTAAATGCTGCTTAGCACACTTTTTCAAGCTTCTTCATAATCGCAAGCATGAAGATAAATGCCAACAGGCAGAGCACAATAAGCAATCCCCAAACCACATACAGAGGCGCATGGGCCCACAATAAGGCAGGAATACTGGTAAGATAGTTACCAATAGCGGTAGCCACAAACCATCCTCCCATCATCATACCTTTGTACTTTGGAGGAGCAACCTTGCTGACAAAAGAGATTCCCATGGGTGAAAGCAGAAGTTCACCGAATGTCAATACCAAATAGGTAGAGATGAGCCAATTGGATGATACCAATGTTTCGGGTGTAGCACCGTTAGCAGCTTGCATCGCTGGAGAAGGAAGACCGACAGACCCAACCGTCATAATCATGAAACCAATAGCAGCTACCAACATACCGTATGCTATCTTACGAGGAGCAGATGGCTCCTTACCTACGCGACCTAGCCAACCAAATAGTGCCATACTTACAGGTGTCAAAGCAACCACAAAGAATGGATTGAACTGCTGGAAGATAGGAGCATCAATCTCTGTTGAACCTGATATATGAGCATATTTCCATGCCAAACCGGCAGCAGCTAAAGCAACTATAGCACCGGCAATGCCTTTTCCACGACTTGTTTTAGATTGGAAGAGACCAAATAAGCCATACACCATCACGATAGCCAATACCAAATTAAATACGTCGAAGAACATACTTTCAACACCGGTAGTGCTCTTCACGGTGAATTCATCGGCAAAAAGGGTTAACGTAAGACCATTCTGATGGAAAGCCATCCAGAAGAATACAACGACTGCAAACACCAAGATAAGAGCCGTAATACGGTCTTTGGTTTCCTTGGGTGACAACTCTACAACCTCATCCTTAGCCTCAGAAGTACGTACTGTACCATTTCCTTCTACATGTTTAAAAGTGCTTCTGAATCCATAATAGATAAGGATAGAAACTATCAATGAGATACATGCCACTCCAAAAGCAAAATGATAACTATCATTAACACCTACACCGAGATTGTTCTGAGCCCACTTCATGATACCAACGGCAGCAGAAGGAGCAAAGAGCGCACCAATATTGATGGCCATATAGAAGATAGAAAAAGCCGAATCGCGCTGAGATGAATAGCGAGGGTCATCATATAGGTTACCCACCATTACTTGCAGATTTCCCTTAAACAATCCGGTACCAGCCGAAATCATCAACAATGCGGCTGCCATACCGATAATTGCAATGACATTTGCGCCTAGTGGCATAGCTAAAACCACGTATCCGGCAAACATAATCATCACACCTATCTTCACCATTCGGCCATAACCGAACTTATCGGCAAGGATACCACCAATGAAAGGAAGAAAATACACTAATGCGAGGAAGGCAGCATAGATAGAACCGGCCGTTCCTGCTGAGAAGCCAAAGTTGGCTTTCAAGAAGAGTACAAAGGTAGCTAGCATGGTGTAATAACCGAATCTTTCGCCGGTATTAGCCAATGCTAAAGCATAAAGTCCTTTAGGTTGGTTTTCAAACATAAGTCATTAAGAATTTAAGTGATTATTTTTTATTTTTGTTTTTCTTGGTTTTAACTATATCAAACCAGTAAGTCATCTTTACCACAACATTACTTAGATTAGATTTAGCAAAGTAATCTTTCTTTGAAGCACCGTATAAATTGCCCAGTCCAAAATAATATCTGGCCTCCAACGCAAAGTGTCCTACGGCAGGAATACTATATTCCAAACCTGCGCCCGCAGCAATTCCATAGTCGAAACTATGCTCCACGGCCATCGTATCTTGCGCTACTACTGAGCTAACACGGTCTTTGGTATTCCTTGAAGCGAAGTCGAAGTTCATCTGAGTACGCTCACTAAGCAGCCAACCAAACTGTGGTCCCAAGTTAATAAAGAACTGTGCGCCTCGCGTTTCGCGCCCCCATGCCAAATGGGCAAACACAGGTACCTGCACATAAGAGAGTGTTCGGCTGTATTCTTCGGCTACTCCAGTGGTGGCATTTATCACCGGTTTATCGTTTACATCCAAAATATCTTCTTTCCAACCTACCTGAGAATAGTTCACTTCTGCCACAATAGAACAAATCGTACTAAAGTATTTTTCACTTTTATAACGGATAGATAAACCACCGGTCATACCTCCCAGCCACTTCTGATTCACTTTGGGAGTAAAGCCTACTTGACTCATCACGTAGCCCCCATTAACTCCGACAGAAAGGTCATTACGGTACTCTCCCACCTGAGCGTGGGCAAAAGATGCCGTCAAGAGCATTGCACCTACAAATACCAAACGGATATAACGGTTCTTCATATCAATAGTTGATGCTCTCAATAGTTTGATTAACAGTATAATGAATCAATTGGAAACAGTCATTCATATAACCTCCATTGCCCACCTTATTGAAATACAAAGGAGCCTGCATAGCCTTATATACATTCTGGGATTTACTTCCTATAAAGGATTTTCCATATCTCCACAGACCTCGAACAAAATAAGAAGCATGGTCATAACCTGTCAATGCGAAGCGAGGCAACGCATTCTGCATACTCGCATGGAACCATCGCGTATAATTATTTATAGCCTCTTTCGTTTGACTATCAACAGGATTATAATAGAATGTGGTAGGAATATAAGTGTCATATTTATAAAATGACGGCAGATAATAGTCCACATACATCAACCATTCCGTGTATCCAAACATAGAAACTCGTACCTGTGGATAACTGACAGACAAACCATCAAGTTTGGCAAGTGCCACTCTCAACTCCGGCGAACGACCAGTATTCAGAATAACAACATTGGGCTCTGTACGACTAAACGCCTTGGCAAACATCTCTTCACTCGATTTCAAGTTCGTAATATTATACTTGATACCGCGTTGATCCAACTGTTTACGTAACCCGAATGTGAATATTCCCTTGCGACTAGTGGTATCATTGCAATCGATAAAGACAGCATGATGGTGCGGAAATCGCTCCAAAAAGGCTTTGATAGCAGCATCATTCTGCTTCGTCGGGCTCTGATAGATTTGATAGACCTGCTTATATGCCTCCACGTCATTGCCACTAATAGAGAACGGAACGACCAATTTAATATCGTTACGTGTACAGAATTCGGCCAACGATTTGAGCTGTTTCGTGTACAAAGGACCGAATATCAAATCGCATTTCTTGGCATTATCATCTAACAATACTGTTCTTACATCAGCATCAATAGCTACATTCCAACTATGGATAGAGGTGGAAATACCCTCCTTCTTCAGCTTATCACATGCCATCAAGACACCACGATAATACTCAACCATGCGTCTACCATCACCGTCAACATCGTGTAAAGGCAGCATCACACCAATATTCACGGTGCGCCCAACAGCTTGTTTCACAGTAGATTTAGCCTGCGTTACCGGCTGAGTAGGTTTGGCGGTTGCCGCTTCCGGAGCAGAATAAGGAATAAATATATAATCTCCTTTCTTGAGAGAGTAGCCTTCTACCTTCATTTCGGGATTGGCATTCATTAGCTCAGGAATTGATATTCCATATTGTCTAGCTATTCCAAAAAGGGTATCTTTCTTCTTTACTTTATACATATCGCGCCACTTTGTGGTCTGTCCGACAGCTGATAAAGCCAAGAATAAGAATAATATGAATGACGCATAGCGAGTCAAATACTTCATGATTGGTGCTTTTATTTATTACAATTGCAAAAATACAAAAAAACTCTCATCCCCATATGACATCTCTCATCTTTTTAGTAACTTTGCACAATTACAAACAATGAGAATAGGGATATTACATACTTCTATCATAACAGCAATGCTTTCGATTTCTCCGATTGCTGTATATGCAGATGTTACGCCTACGATAAGCCCTACCGTCAACGTCACTACGACAGACGGAACGACTGATGAAGGCATAACAACTTATTCAGGTTCTGCCCCTGTTACATGTGCATTCAAAGCCAATGTACTCAATCAGACGGGATGGGATGCCCTCTATGAATGGCATTTCTATACTGAGGGGAATGCCAAGACGCCGTATCTTATTAGATATGAGGAAAATACCAGCTATACGTTTAAGGAATCAGGATCGCATTACGTACAGCTTTATGCCACCTTTACGAAAGGGGGTGAGTCTATCACATGGCAAAGTGAGGACACCAATCCCATCACGATAACCATCTCGGAAAGTAAGCTTGAAATGCCCAATGCGTTCTCCCCCAATGATGACGGAGTCAACGACATCTATAAAGCCAAAAAAGGTTATCAGAGCATTGTGGAGTTTAAAGCCTACATTTTCAACAGATGGGGACAGAAACTCTATGAATGGAATGACCCGGCAGGAGGCTGGGATGGGACTTTTCGTGGACAAAACGTCAAGGAAGGAGTGTATTTTGTCTTGGTTAAAGCGAAAGGGGCAGATGGCCGTACTTTCAATATTAGAAAAGATGTAAACCTGTTAAGAGGATATAGCAACGCACATGAATAGGAATGAAGACCAAATAAACATTTGGGGAGCACGCGTACATAATCTGAAAAATATAGATGTTACCATTCCGCGTAACTCATTAACGGTCATCACCGGACTTAGTGGCTCGGGTAAATCGTCATTGGCTTTCGACACAATCTTTGCCGAAGGACAACGTCGATACATCGAGACTTTCTCAGCATACGCACGCAATTTCTTAGGAAACATGGAACGTCCGGACGTTGATAAGATTACAGGTTTGAGTCCGGTTATCAGTATTGAGCAGAAGACAACCAATAAAAATCCACGCTCAACGGTTGGTACGACCACCGAAATCTACGACTACTTACGTCTGCTATACGCCAGAGCTGGCATAGCCTATAGCTATATGACGGGCGAAAAGATGGTGAGATACACCGAAGAAAAGGTGCTAGAGATGATTCTCAACACCTATGATGGCAAGAAAATCTACATTCTTGCCCCACTTGTAAGAAACCGAAAAGGACATTATCGTGAACTTTTTGAAAGCATGCGGCGCAAAGGTTACCTCTATATACGGGTAGATGGGGAAGTTATGGACCTCAAACCCGGCATGAAGACCGACCGCTATAAGAACCACAACATAGAAGTCGTGATAGACAAACTGGCCGTACAATCCAAGGATGATCAGCGATTGAAGAAGACAGTTCAGGTGGCCATGCGAGAAGGTGAAGGCCTCATCATGATACTGGATAAGGAGAGTAACGAGGGCAAATATTACTCCAAGCGATTGATGTGTCCCACTTCGGGAATCTCATATAAGGATCCTGCGCCCAATATCTTCTCATTCAATTCTCCCGAAGGTGCCTGTCCACACTGCAAAGGATTGGGCTATGTAAATCAAATAGACTTGAAGAAGGTCATTCCAAACGACAAATTGAGCATCCATGATGGAGCCATTTTGCCACTTGGCAAATACAAGAACCAAATGATTTTCTGGCAAGTTGGCGCCATCCTTGATAAATACGACTGCACGCTGAAGACTCCGTTCAAAGATATTCCACAAGAAGCTGTAGACGAGATTTTATACGGAAGTCTTGAGAAAGTGAAAATTAGTAAAGAACTTGTACACACAAGTTCCGACTATTTCATTGATTTTGACGGTATCATCAAGTACTTACAAAACGTTATAGAGAATGATGATACGTCGGCAGGACAAAAGTGGGCCGACCAATTCTTGGCCGAAACCGAATGTCCGGAATGTCATGGACAACGACTAAACCGTGAAGCTCTCTCTTATAAAATATGGGATAAGAACATCGCAACAGTTGCCAACTTTGACTTACTGGAGCTGAAGGAATGGCTCGACCAAGTGGAAGAGCACATGGACGATACCCAAAAGAAGATTGGAACAGAGATTATCAAGGAAATTAAAACACGTGTCAACTTCCTCTTAGAGGTAGGACTTGACTATTTATCTCTAAACCGCCAATCGGCAAGTCTGTCGGGTGGAGAGAGCCAACGCATCCGATTGGCCACACAAATTGGCTCCCAATTGGTAAACGTACTATATATTCTCGACGAGCCAAGCATCGGTTTACACCAACGAGACAACGAGCGTCTCATTCGTTCATTAAAGGAATTACGCGACCTCGGAAACACGGTTATCGTGGTGGAACATGACAAAGATATGATGTTGGCAGCCGATTACATCGTCGACATCGGCCCCAAAGCCGGACGAAAAGGTGGTGAAGTGGTATTCCAAGGTACTCCTCAAGAGATGCTCAAGACACATACCATAACCGCCGATTACCTCAATGGCGACCGAGAAATTGCCATTCCGGCCAAGCGTCGTAAAGGAAACGGCAAAACACTACGCCTGCTTGGCGCATCGGGCAACAACTTAAAAGATGTTGATATAGATTTCCCGCTAGGCAAACTCATCGTGGTAACAGGCGTTTCGGGGTCGGGTAAATCCACCTTAATCAATGAAACACTGCAACCAATCCTATCTCATCACTTCTATCGGTCATTGAAAAAGCCGATGCCCTATCACTCTATCGAGGGCATAGACCATATAGATAAGGTGGTAAATGTAGATCAAAGCCCCATCGGAAGGACTCCTCGTAGCAACCCAGCCACCTATACGGGCGTGTTCAGCGAGATAAGAAAGCTCTTCGTCAACCTGCCCGAAGCCAAGATACGTGGCTATAAGCCCGGTAGATTCTCATTCAATGTGAAGGGTGGAAGGTGCGAAACATGCGGTGGAAACGGCTATAAAACCATCGAAATGAATTTCTTACCCGATGTGATGGTGCCTTGCGAGGTATGCCACGGCAAAAGATACAACCGCGAAACGTTGGAAGTAAGATTCAAAGGAAAGAGTATTGCCGATGTCCTCGATATGACTATCAATCAGGCAGTAGAGTTCTTTGAGAACGTGCCAAGCATCCTGCCAAAGATTAAGAGCCTGCAGGATGTAGGCTTGGGATATATCAAACTGGGGCAGAGTTCCACTACCCTATCGGGCGGTGAAAGCCAACGAGTGAAGCTGGCAACGGAATTAGCCAAGAAAGATACAGGCAAAACGCTCTATATTCTTGACGAACCTACTACCGGACTACACTTTGAAGACATCAACATCTTGATGGATGTACTTCAAAAACTCGTCGATCGTGGCAATACAGTCATCATCATCGAACACAATCTAGATGTCATTAAACTAGCTGACTACATCATCGATATGGGACCGGAAGGTGGTCGTGGCGGAGGAAAAGTACTGTGTACCGGTACACCGGAAGAAGTAGTAAAAGAGAATAAAGGCTACACCGTAAAGTTTCTCAAAGAGGAATTGAAGGACTAGAAACAGACCACAACACCTCAAGTATGGCACATCTGTGCTCACCCAAACACCATGTTTAGCATGGCTTAGAATAGTCTTGAGTTGCTGCAAGAACATAACAGCAATGCTGACTCAGCAGTTCAGTAAAACAGCAAAGGCTCCGCAGCAATGCTGCGGAGCCTTTGCAATAATATAATAAAACCACTAATGGTATATCAAACAAATGCCTTAGATATACTAGATAAAGTTACTTAGCCTCCTCTTTCTTTATAGGAGCAGCCTTGACAGCCTTCTTTCGAGTAGTGGTCGTCTTCTTTTTAGAAGCTGATTGTTTCTCACGACGAGCAGCTTCGGCTTTCTCCATCTTCTCAACCTTGGCTTGCAGACGGATGATTTCCTTTTCTTTCATCTCAATTTCTTCGCCCTGATTGTTGATTGCCGTAAGCAGACTATTCAACTCATCATTGTCTATTTCTTCGGGATAAAGCCTATTAACACGGCTGATAAAGTCGCCGAGGATGTTCATATAGTTCGTAAACGCATCGAACGGACTGGTATAAATACCGCGATCTAGTCCCACATTGCTTGGCTTGGTGGTCATAAAGCGGAAGTTATTGCTAGCCTGTAGATAATCCCAATCTTGATTTATACGCGGGTCGTTGGCTATGCGTACACGGTCGGCAACACTATAAAGTTTGTTGAAAGCCTCACGCTGCATGGGATTACCAAGCCATGGACTGACGTCACGTTCCTCATCTACCCAACTCAATGTATCGGGAACATCAAGCGCACCAACACTCTTCGTCTGTTTGAATACTTCACTCGGAGTAGAGAATGTTATATTCCGTTCCTTAGCACAAGCTGGTAAAGCCTTAAAGAATTCAAGAATATTGCTGGAAAGCGGCTGTGAAATACCAAGGGCAGAGAGCTCCATGAAGATGTTAACATTCTGTTCTTCAGCCGGAAGAGCAGCAATCTTGTTCATATACACATCTGCAAAGAGAGGATAACCATCCCAACCGGTATCACTAAACCGCAATGCGATATCATCGCTGAGTTGATAATCACGAAGCAACAACTTCAAGTTACGATTCAAAGCACAGTTATATACATAGTGCGGAGATTTCCAACCCAGCACATGTTTAGCTCCTTCCGTAATCATACCTTTAAAGCCCATACCGGCAGCTTGGACTCCAATATCATCACTATAAATCAAAGAAGAGTTACGAAGGACGGTAGGATACTTTCCAAAATATTCCTTGATTTTTTCGCATTGGCGCTTTACGTCGGTGGCAAAACACTCTTCGTTGACTAGAGAAGAAAGCCCATGAGAATAAGGTTCGGCCAAAAACTCCACACAACCGGTCTCATTCAGTTCTTGCAATTTGGCCAAAACTTGTGGGGCATGCATCTCCAATTGCTCCATTCCAACACCGGATAGCGAGAACGTCACTTTAAAATTGCCTTCATTCTCCTTTATCATACTGAGCAAAGTATCCAATGCCGGCATATAACAACGCTCAGTAAAATCATTGATGGTACGCTCGTTCTCGAAATCATCATAGTAATAATGATCTGTTCCTATATCGAAAAAACGATAACGTTTCAGATGAATAATCTGATGTATTTCAAAATATAAACATATTGTTTTCATGATCTATGGTCGTTTAAATATTTAACTATATAAATTGACAGACGCTATTTCCACCCCAAAGTACGCATATAGAGTTCGCGAATCCAAGCTCCTACACGCTCCCATGTGATTTGGTCAACTTCTCGTTTGCCTTCTTCTTTCAGATAATTGAACAGACTTTCATTCGTACATATGCTGTAAATAGAGTCGGCAAGTGCATGGATATCCCAATAATCGACCTTGATACAGTTGGTCAATATCTCGGCACAACCGCTCTGTTTAGAGATGATAGTAGGTGTTCCACACTGCATTGCCTCCAAAGGAGAGATACCAAAAGGCTCACTGACAGACGGCATGACATATACATCGCTATTCTTAAGACACTCGTAAACCTGCTTTCCGCGCATAAATCCGGGGAAATGAAAACGGTCAGAGATCCCTCGCTCTGCTGCCAAATAAATCATCTGATCCATCATATCACCCGAACCGGCCATACAGAAACGAATCTTCCGACTACGATGAAGCACCATATTAGCAGCCTCAACGAAGTATTCCGGCCCTTTTTGCATGGTTAATCGGCCTAAGAAAGTGACCACTTTCTCGCCTCCTTTATGGTCAGGACGAGGGATGGCATCATTCTCCGGACTCAAAGGATAAACGGCATTATGTACTGTAAATACCTTACGTGGATCTTGATGATACTGGTGTATGACTGTTTGACGAGTTAATTCAGACACGCACATGATGCAATCAGCATTGTCCATTCCGTCTTTCTCGATTCCATAGACAGTCGGATTAACTTTTCCACGGCTACGGTCGAAGTCGGTAGCATGCACATGTATGCACAGAGGTTTGCCACTTACTTTCTTCGCATGAATTCCCGCCGGATAAGTAAGCCAGTCATGAGCGTGTATAATATCAAACTCAACGGTACGAGCTACAACCCCCGCTATGATGGAGTAGTTATTAATCTCATCATGAAGATTAGCCGGATACCCACCTGCAAACTCTATACATCCTAAATCATTGAGATATAAATAGTTGAAATCGGCATAGAGATGGTCGCGCATTTTGAAATACATATCAGGGTTCATCACATTCCCTACCCGACTCTTTACATAATCATAATCCACGTCGCGCCATGCTACCGGTACACAGTTCATGGCTACAATATTCGCATAAGTATGGTCTTCATCACCCCAAGGCTTCGGTAAACAGAGTGTGGTCTCTATATCTCCTTGCGCATGGAGTCCTTCGGAAATACCGAAGTTGGCCGTTGCCAATCCACCATAAACGTGAGGAGGATACTCCCATCCAAACATTAATACTTTCATAGCATTCTCCTCCTATTCTTATTTAAAGTTATATTTTTCCAACAATTCCAATGTTCGCAGAATCTCAGCCACGTTCATGGCAAACGAAATAGCACCACGTCCATGGAACGGAGGATTACCATCGAAGAGTTCAGGGATTGTACCAAGGCAGTGATAAAGCATCTCATCCTCGTACCCCACCATCTGACGTTCAATAAAACTAAGGCGAGTGCGCTTATAAAGGCGAAGACATGCCTCCATATAAAAGCCTACCAACCATGGCCATGCAGTGCCTTGATGATATGCATAGTCACGCTGACTCTGCGGTCCTACGTACATTGGGTTGTATCCTCCGCTCTTGGGAGAGAGCGAACGCAAGCCCTTCGGCGTTAAAAGTTCACGTGTACAAATATCCAAAACGCTCTTCTTCTGAACCAAATCAAGCGGTGAATAATCTAGAGCTACGGCAAAAATCATATTGGGACGGACACTCCAATCTACAGTATTATCATCTACATAGTCGAACAGATAGCCATATTCATTGTAGAATACGTTAACAAACGACTCTTTACAACGCTCTGCCAAAGCCTGAAGACGAGCTACCGACTTGGCATTATTATCTAGTTCAGCCAAGGAAGCTGCGAAACATAAAGCATTATACCATAACGCATTAAACTCTACTATATAGCCTGTACGAGGTACAACGGGACGCCCATTAGCCACTGAATTCATCCAAGTGACCGGCTTTTCTTTACCATCCGTACGAAGCAGTCCATTCTCATCAAGATGCAAATTGGGATGTTTGTTACCTTCAATAAACTGGATGATAGCCTTTAGGAAGGAACCATAACGACGAAGACATGCCTCATTACCTACTTCCTTAGCATACTGTTGTATGCACCAAACGGCCCACAGAGGTACGTCAGGTTGCTCCATTTCATAGATATTTACTGTAAGCGGTTTACCAACCATAAACTCTCTCAATCCCTTTTCCGCAGTTTTCATAACCAACTCAAAGTAGTCTTGCTCTTCGATAGAGAGCGTCAGACCCGGTAATGAAATAAATGTATCACGAGCACGGCATTTAAACCAAGGATAACCGGCAAGAATATAGCGGTCGTCATTGGGCTTACGAATATGAAATTGATGGGCAGCATTGACTAAACAATGGAAGAAATTATCTCGCGGACTGCGCTCTTCCACCTCTGTCTCAAAGAGCTTCTTCAACGTTTTTGTCTTCGATTCAGAAGTAGATGCAGCAAAGACGACACTCTCCCCTTTCTTGATATTCATCTCAAAATAACCGGGAACATAGAGGTCTTCATTTGAAGCATATCCACGTTCTTGCTCCTTTGGATATTCAACACCACGGTACCAATCGGGTTGGAAGATAAATTCATTCTTTTTACTAAACTGCATATACAAATCGGGATAGCCCGCATACATGCATGTTTTGATTCCATCTTCTACCTGTTGGTAATCTCTATTCACATTTGAGTTCTCATGAGTAAACTGTCGAACACTGCGGAATGCCAAGAAAGGACGGAATCTTAACGTTGTAGCAGAATGTGCATCTACCAGCGTGTAACGTATTAATATTCGGTTCTCATAGTGCTGGAAAACCACTTCTTTTTTCAGAATGACTCCTCCAACCCTATATATTATGGTGGGAACCTTACCACAATCAAACTCACGGATGTACTTATGACCCAATGGACTATAATTATTGCCTTGATACTTATGCAGTCCAAGATTAAATTCTGCACCATGTTGGATAACCGTCACATCCATCGAAGAAAGTAGAACATGATTTTCATCATCCAACTCTGGAACCGGAATAACAAGTAAGCCATGATATTTTCGAGTATTACAATCCACTATCGTAGAGCAGGAATAAGCTCCTGAACGATTCGTACGGAGTAATTCTCGTGGCAAAGATTCTTCCAAATTAGTCATCAATGCCTTTTCAAATCGTAAATAACTCATAGTTCCGTATTAAGGTTTTAAATATTTCGATAATTATTTTCAACAACAAGAGCCTCCCGTTACGACATAAAGCACTTGTCATGACTTCAAAGTTAAACATTTCTTGCGGTAATACAAAATAAAAGAAGCGTTTTTATTGAAATTTGAAATCATTTCAAGTAGACACTTATATTTTTCCTACAAGGAAACTTATTTTCAAACATTTTTGTTAATTTTGCACATAGTTGGAACTATTTAAAAACATCCTACCATACCCAATTAATAAAAAGAGGAAGGTAAACTATGGCTTTGAAAGGTGAGATCAACAAAGAAGAAGTTGTCAAAGCGATTTCTAATTTATGGAAAGAATTGACAGACAAACAACGCATCATACTGTCTGACAACATTGAAATCCGTAAGTTTAAGAAAAACGAATTAATATATAAAGACCAAGATGGACCTACACAAATAATGTGTCTGATACATGGGAAAGTCAAGGTATATAAGGTTGGCATCGGTGGACGCAACCAAATTCTACGCGTTTTTAAGCCTATGGAGTTCTTTGGTTACCGAGCTTACTTTGCCAAAGAAGAATACAAGACGGCTGCAATGGCTTTTGAGACCACCACAGTAGCTTTCTTTCCCATGGATGTAATCATCAAGCTGATGCAAGACAATCATCACATCAGTTTTTTCTTTATTCAAAAACTTGCCGTGGAGTTAGGTTGCTCAGACGACCGTACCGTCAATCTCACCCAAAAACATATTCGAGGTAGACTTGCCGAAGCATTGATATTCCTGCAAGAAAGTTATGGGTTGGAAGAGGATGGATTTACTCTTAGCATCTATATGAGCCGAGAAGATTTGGCCAATATCTCTAATATGACAACAAGCAATGCCATTCGAACACTTTCAACCTTTGCCGATGAAAAGCTCGTTGCCATTGATGGCAAGAAGATAAAACTCATCAATTACGATGAGCTTGTCAAAATTTCAAAGATGGGTTAAGACGGTATTAGGAAATTAATAACTTCCTGTTCTACATTGATTCTAAAGGGGCCGACAGGCGTTTTCATCAATCTCCCATCTATCCCTACCATCGCATGCTGTGCTTCTAGAACTTCTATTTCCCTTGCACGATAAGGATGCACGCTTTTGTGATTTAAGAACTTACCTTTAACAAAGAGATAAAAGCCCTCTAATAATTGTGTCATCTCTGGATGATAGACTACAGATATATCTAACAGGCCATTATAAGGGACTGCATTGGGAGTCTGTCCATACCCCGTTGAATTACCCACACACACAGTCATCACTTTTCGCTTCACTTCATCGGTATTGATTTTAAGATGCATCTTATAATCAAGTCGTTGGAATATCATCAGCACAAAAGAGAATATAAACGACAATGTACGCGAACCAAACAAATGATGTGTCTGTCTTCGAAGGTTCATAATAGCAGCTATCAATCCCACATTGACACAATTTAAGAAATACCGATGACATTTCTCACCAAGTTTATTGGTGTATCGGATACATCCTAAATCAATCTTTCTAACACGTCGTGCTTTCAACCACTCTATTGTTTGGTCGTAATCAGACTCCTTAAATCCCCAGAAATGAGCAAAGTCGTTCATCAATCCATTGGGTATTAATCCCAATGTAACAGTATCGCGCACCCTCTTTTCTACTTGCATCAAGCTGTTAACAGCATCATTCAAAGCCGAATCACCACCTACAATCACAATAGTACGATAGCCATTATTGACCATCATAGAGACGAGTCGTTCAACGCTACCGGCATTCTCACTCTGTATAAAATCGTATTCTACGCCGTGATTATTCAAACTTCGCTCTATCTTCTTCCATTGTTTTGCAGAAGTACTCCACCCTTCATGCTTAGGACAAAAGAGTATTCCCCATCTATTTTCACTTACTGCCATAACTTCTTGATTATATTTATCTTATCTTCCATTGGGCTTAATGCGTCAATCCAATGAATATGTAACCCACGTCGCTCCATACCACGGAACCATGTCATTTGTCGTTTTGCAAATTGATGTATGGCAATTTCCAGCAAATGATACATTTCATCATAAGATAATCTTCCTATAATATATTCCGTTACATACTTATATTCCAATCCATAATAGATAAGAGAATCTGCATCTACCCCACTATCAAGGATAGATTTCACCTCATCTACCATTCCATTTTCCAAACGCGATTTAAGTCTATGGGATATTTTTGCTCTTCGAGCATTCCTTTCAATGTCAAGACCTACTATCAAAGAGTCTACTCCCAGCATCTCTCTTTTAGCCATAGGATGCTGTACATTGTAGGTTTCTATTTCTATTGCACGGATAGCACGTTGGCAAGAATCAACGTCAGTTGTATTATGCATAATACTTCCTGTCTGTCTCTTCAATTGCTCTAACATCGGAACAAGCTCATCCAATGTCTTTTCAGCCAACGATTTTCTCAAAGATTCATTCTGTGGAACCGGCGATAATTGATAACCTTTCAATACAGACTCAATATACAATCCAGTTCCTCCACAAAGAATAGGTAGTCGTCCACGGCTCACAATACTTTGATATGACTTTCTAAAATCTTCCTGATAGCGGAATAAATTATACTTGGTACCGGGCTCACAAATATCTATTAGATGGTAAGGAATATCCCTTCCATTGACAGTATAGTCGTCTAAGTCCTTACCTGTACCTATATCCATACGCCGATATACCTGCCTACTATCAGCACTAATAATCTCTGCATTTAAATCATAAGCCAACCTAGCGGCCAAGTCAGTCTTGCCACTCGCCGTCGGACCAAGTATGGTAATCATATTGTAGGGCATATCTTTTCCATGAATTGGATTTAATGAACATACAGAGCTCTGATTCAAAATGCAAATATACTGTTTATCGCCCACAAATCCAAGAAAGCAAACAAAAAAGTCGACTATCTATCAGATAGCCGACCTTATATTTCAATTGTAATATCTTAGTGTATTACTTCAACTCTGCGAGGCACTTGATAGTACGAACCATCTGAGAAGTATAAGAGTTCTCATTGTCATACCAAGAAACTACCTGAACCTGATATGTGTCATCGTCAATCTTGCTAACCATTGTCTGAGTAGCATCGAAGAGAGAACCAAAACGCATGCCGATGATATCAGAAGAAACGATCTCATCCTCTGTGTAACCGAAGCTCTCTGTAACAGCTGCCTTCATAGCTGCATTGATACCTTCCTTGGTTACATCCTTACCCTTAACAACTGCGATAAGGATAGTTGTAGAACCTGTAGGAGTTGGGATACGCTGTGCAGAACCAATCAATTTACCGTTCAACTCAGGAATTACAAGACCGATAGCCTTAGCTGCACCTGTTGAGTTAGGAACGATATTGCAAGCACCTGCACGTGAACGACGGAGGTCACCCTTGCGCTGAGGACCGTCAAGAATCATCTGGTCACCAGTGTAAGCGTGGATTGTTGACATGATACCGCTCTGGATTGGAGCATACTTGTGAAGAGCTGCAGCCATAGGAGCCAAGCAGTTTGTTGTACAAGAAGCTGCAGAGATAACAGTATCGTTAGCTGTCAGAGTCTCGTGGTTTACATTGTAAACGATTGTAGGAAGATCGTTTCCTGCTGGTGCAGAGATAACAACCTTCTTAGCACCTGCCTGAATATGAGCAGAAGCCTTAGCCTTTGATGTATAGAAACCGGTGCATTCGAGAACTACGTCTACGCCAAGCTCGCCCCAAGGAAGTTCAGCAGCGTTTGGTTTTGCATAGATAGTAATTTCCTTACCGTCTACAGTGATAGAGCCCGGAGTTACAACAGTCTTACCATCCTCAGCAAGAACAGAATCCTTAAAGTCTACAGTGTGCTTGCCTTCACCGAACTTTCCAGCGAAGCCACCCTGTGCTGTATCATACTTAAGAAGGTGAGCAAGCATCTTGGGGCTTGTAAGGTCGTTGATAGCAACAACTTCATAACCATCTGCTTCAAACATCTGACGGAATGCCAAACGACCGATACGGCCGAAACCGTTAATTGCAATTTTAATCATTTTACTTTAAATTTATTAATTAAAGGGTTAAATATCATATTTTAAAAAGTATCTCTGTCTATCCTGACGAAACCCCTTTAATCATTCTCATATCAAAAGATAACGCCATTGAGACATTTTTTCTTCTTTCCGAGTGCAAATATACAAATTTATTTCTATATTTGCAGATAATTAGAGTATTAAAATATTAAAAATCAACTCGCCACAACGGCCAAGGCTTGCAAGAAAGAATTAGACTTCCAGAGTGCAAACTCAAGGTGGCAAAATAACATTTTATCATCATAAACAAATTATTATGGGAAAGCTTTTAACCGAATTTAAAGAGTTCGCAGTAAAAGGAAATGCAGTCGATATGGCTGTCGGTGTAATCATTGGTGGTGCTTTTGGAAAAATTGTTAGCTCCATTGTAGACGATATTATCATGCCCCCTATTGGTTGGCTCATTGGTGGTGTAAACTTCACCGACCTTAAAATCACACTACCATCAATTGATATGGGCGTAGAAAAACTTGCCCCTGCAACTATCAACTATGGTAATTTTCTACAGACATTATTCAATTTCATCATCATTGCATTCTGTGTATTCTTGATAGTTAAGGGAATTAACAAACTTAACACAAAGAAAGAGGAAGAAGCACCCGCTGCCCCTGAAGTGCCGGCAGAACCTAGTAACGAGGAAAAACTCCTTGGTGAAATTCGTGATTTGTTGAAGAACAAATAATACTTCTGTTTAGAGAATGAAAATATTAGGAAATATCATTTGGTTAATATTCGGTGGCTTGGAAACAGCCATCGGATATTTTCTTTCCAGCCTAGCCTTGATGATTACAATAGTAGGAATTCCTTTCGGCATCAAGACTATTAAAATAGGAATTCTATGCTTATGGCCTTTCGGCTCACAGGTAGTAGAAAACTCTAGCATAGGCGGCTGTTTAGACCTTATCATGAATATTATTTGGATATTCATTGGTGGCATTTGGATTTGTCTTACCCATCTGTTATTCGGCTGTCTACTCTACATTACTATCCTCGGAATACCTTTTGGCAAACAACATTTCAAACTGGCACGACTTGCTTTAACTCCTTTCGGTAAAGATATTGTTTAAGAGATAGAGCTAATAACACCTCATTCAATTCATTGCAACGGCTTAACAACAATGCTGCCAAGCCTATTCAGTTTTGCTGTTAAGGCTGAACAGCAATTTTGCCAAACCGCTGCAAGAATTCATAAAAGAGAACTTTGTATCATCATAAAAAAGGGAATAAGCGCTGAGCTTACTCCCTTATATAGTCTTTCGTCAGCATATCATAGTATAATGCTTCCAATTCTCCTTGTTTCAATTGTTCTACTGAGTGGACAATCTTCCTTAACAATTCCTCGCGTTTGTACTCATCTTCGATATGACCAAAACGCGTTCTCACATTCGTCATTGCTCACTAAGTGTTATTCCCACTCGATTGTCGAAGGTGGTTTTGAAGAGATGTCGTAGCAAACACGGTTGACGCCTTTCACTTTACGAATGATTTCATTCGACACATCGGCCATAAAGTCATAAGGCAAATGTGCCCAATCGGCCGTCATAGCATCCATACTGGTCACCGCACGCAATGCAACAGGATGCTCATAGGTGCGTTCGTCGCCCATCACTCCGACACTACGAATCGTCGAAAGCAATACTGTTCCAGCCTGCCAAACCTTATCGTAGAGGCGTTCACCATCTTCACAAACATAATCGTGCATCTTTTCGATGTATATATCGTCGGCATCTTGAAGGATACGAACTTTCTCTCTGGTAATGTCACCCAATATACGTACGGCCAAACCCGGTCCCGGGAATGGGTGGCGCTTAATCAATCTTTCGGGCATACCCAGTTCATAACCTACACGACGAACCTCATCTTTGAATAGCCATTGCAACGGTTCGCAAAGCTGAAGTTTCATCTCTTTGGGCAATCCACCCACATTATGATGGCTCTTAATGGTCATACCTGTAATGCTCAAACTTTCAATCCGGTCGGGATAGATCGTGCCTTGAGCAAGCCATTTGGCGTCAGTAATCTTCTTGGCTTCGGCATTAAACACCTCAACGAAATCACGACCAATAATCTTGCGCTTCTGCTCCGGATCGGTAACACCCTCCAAATCTTTGAAGAATTTCTCACTTGCATCCACGCCAATCACGTTCAAACCAAGTCCGGAATAAGCTTCCATCACCTTATCGAACTCATTCTTGCGAAGCATTCCGTGGTCAACAAAGATGCAGGTCAGATTCTTTCCTATCGCCCTATTCAGCAAAGTAGCACATACAGAAGAATCTACACCACCCGACAAGCCAAGAATAACGCGGTCGTTACCAAGTTGCTTTTTCAACTCTTCTACCGTACTTTCCACGAAAGAAGCCGCACTCCACTCCTGTTTACTGCCACAAATATCAACTACAAAATTCTTCAGCAGCGTCTTACCTTGCAAAGAATGGTATACTTCGGGATGGAACTGAACAGCCCAAATGCGCTTTTGCTCATTTGAGAATGCAGCAAACTTCACATCACCAGTAGAACCAATAATATCAAATCCTCCAGGTATGGCAGTAATAGTATCACCATGCGACATCCACACTTGCGAACCTTTATCAAATCCATGGAACAATTTAGACTCTAGATTGATGGTTTCTAGATTGGCACGACCGTACTCACGAGTACCCGCCTGCTCTACTTTTCCGCCTCCGGAATAAGAAATGAACTGCGCACCGTAGCAAATTCCCAAAACAGGATACTTACCTACGAAGTCATCCAAATTACACTTGAACGCCTCCTTATCATGTACCGAATAAGGCGAACCGCTCAGAATGACCCCTATAACTGAAGGGTCGTCTTTCGGAAACTTATTATAAGGCAAGATTTCGCAGAAGGTATCGAGTTCACGAACACGACGTCCAATCAATTGAGTCGTCTGTGAACCGAAGTCTAATATGATTATCTTCTGTTGCATAATATATATTTGATTAAATTTCTTTCAAAAACTTTTCTGCATCATGCAGAGTATCTAATTTCCCTACATCCATGAGTTTAAGATTATCTTTTACATATCCACGGATGCGATAGTCCTTACAATGACTCAAATAGAAATCAACAATACCAAACTTATCGGGCATATCGTCCATGCAAGGAAATAAAGATGGCGAGAATACATGAATACCACTGAAAGCATACATATCATAATTTGTGATTTCCAAATCTTGATATGGACTCTTCACTTCACGTGTTTCGATATTCGTCCAACCCTTTAACAAACGCGTATCATCCTGTGAAAAAAGAAAATAGCGTTTCGTCTTACGGGTACTTACAAGCAGTGTCGCATCTGAATGCAACCCTTCTTCATAGAACTTTTGCAGGTCTATATTGCTCAGAATGTCTACATTGTGTATTAAGATGGGAGCTGATAAATCAAAAAAGGGTCTAGCTTTCTTGATACCACCGCCTGTTTCCAGTAATCCACTACGCTCATCACTGATTAGAATATCCAATCCGAAGTTGTTATTTGCAGCCAAATAATCTATGATTTGGTCGGCAAAATGATGAACATTTACAACGATTCGAGTAAATCCGGCAGCCTTTAATTTAAGGACAACATGCTTGAGCAACGGTTCCCCTCCTACCCTTACCAATGCCTTTGGAGTGCTATCGGTAAGCGGTTTCAGGCGAGTTCCTAAGCCTGCAGCAAAAATCATAGCTTGCATCATCGTCCTTATGTCGTTTTATATCTGCAAAATTAGTCTTTTTATTTGGAATGCACAAGTTTCACATCTACATTCCACGATAGCGGAATATCATTTTCTTTCCGCCGAAAGTATTTGCTCTATATTCTGCTCACGATGGCAAATACGAACTTCTATTCCAAACTTTCGATGTAAATGTTCAGCCAAATGCTGAGCACTGTAAACGCTTCTATGCTGGCCACCCGTACATCCAAAAGAGAACATCAAGCTAGTAAAACCACGCTGTATATATCGTCTGACATGGTTATCGGCTAGTTTATAAACGCTATCCAAGAATGTAAGAATCTCCCCATCGTCCTCTAAAAAACGGATAACCGGTTCATCTAAACCTGTCAATTGCTTATAAGGCTCATAGCGTCCGGGATTATGTGTACTTCGACAGTCGAATACATAACCTCCCCCATTGCCTGTCGGGTCTTCCGGTATACCCTTTCTATAGGAGAAACTCCATATCCGTACTACCAACGGACCTTTCCCATCATACTTCGAAAAAGTTGCCGGACCATCTTGAGGATGAGCTTCATAGATTGGATGCTCTGTTATTTTATATCCATCAGCACGCGTTACGACAGGCTTTTCAGTCTCTGCAAACTGCGGTAACTCGGTCAAACGTTTCAGCATTTCCATCATATACGGATATGGAAATA
Organism: Prevotella sp. C0026C3; assembly: GCF_056590795.1. Taxonomy (NCBI): domain Bacteria; kingdom Pseudomonadati; phylum Bacteroidota; class Bacteroidia; order Bacteroidales; family Prevotellaceae; genus Prevotella; species Prevotella sp. C0026C3. Next base: position 31,233 of record NZ_JBWPWW010000008.1, read on the forward strand.
TGCTTGGATTCAACTTCAACAATTCTCTCAGATTCTGCATTGCGGCCGGAATAGAATCGATAAAATGTTTTTTACGCTCAAAATACCCACGGAACCCATACGCTCCAAGAACCTGAAGTGTGCGGAAAAGAACAAACAAACTAAGTCTGTCTACGAAATGACGAACCGATGGAACCTCTATATACGTCTTTAAAGATGCATAATATTCGGATACCAACTCCCTGCGTAACTTAAACGAATACTTAGCTGATGCCTGCCACAAGAACGATGCTAAATCATAATAATAAGGTCCCTTACGGCCTCCTTGGAAATCTATGAAATGCGGATTTCCCTTATCATCCAACATGATATTGCGTGCTTGGAAATCTCGATATAAGAAACTTTCAACCTTTTCTGATGTCAAATCTTTGGCAAACATATGGAAGTTGGCCTCTAATTTTAACTCATGGAAATCTAATCCCGTAGCTTTAAGGAAGCAATATTTGAAATAATTCAAATCAAAGAGCACTCCATCTTCATTGAATTCGGGTTGGGGATAACAGTTCTCCCACTCCATTCCACGTGCACCGGCAATCTGGAAACCGGGCAATTCACGCACCGCTTTCACCAACAACTGTTTTTCTCGCTGGTTATAACGGCCATCGGCTTCCCGTCCACCTTTGATTGCATCAAAGAGAGAAACACTTCCTAAGTCACTTTGCAGGTAGCGTAACTCATCACTACTCACCGCTAAGACTGTGGGAACTGGTAATTTTTGTTTTGCAAAATGCCGTGCCATGTAGACAAAGGCATGATCCTCATCTCTGCTAGTTCCAATGACTCCTATTACCGATTGATTGTCTTTGCTCCATAAGCGAAAGTATTGTCGATTGCTCCCTGCGCCCGGTAATTTCTCCATACGAGCAGGTTCTTGACCTTTCCAAGTCTTATATAGGTCGATGAGTTTTTGCATTTCTATGTTGATTATAGCCGAACGGCATTTTCTGTTAGTTCAAGGTTTATCAAGATACAGCCTATTTTGTGCCTTTATTTTTCTTGCGTTGCTCGGTAAAATACTCTATAATATACTCTAAAGCAAAAAGCAACACAAAGACACCTGCCGACATTAAGAATGAGCCAGTCAGCAATATGAGCGCCCAAGCAACAATCACATAGAGCGCTATCATCTTCCAATTTACACCTTGTCTCATATTGATTGCAAATTTACAAAATTATATTGAGATTATAATATAGTATCGTATTAAACAAAAAAAATCGGTTGTCATCACGACATCCGATTTCTAAAAACAAACTACTTAAAAACTAATCTACTAAAACAAATCAAAAAATATCTTCTTTCGGAAGTATTCCGACATTATATTTCAAATCTTTTTGCAAAGGTAGGAATATTTTGGATATGTTCAAATTAGATACGCTTAAAATCACTCATATATTTAAAAAAAATGATAAGAGGGACGATTCCTAGCAGAATCATCCCCCTTTTTTATTGTTTCCTTGCGTATTTAGCACTGTTTACATCATGCCACCCATACCCGGTTGAGCTGCCGGCATAGCGGGCTGAGGCTCAGGTTTGTCTGTCAACACGCACTCTGTTGTCAAGAACAGACCTGCAATTGAAGCAGCATTCTCTAAAGCTACGCGTGCCACCTTAGCCGGATCAACGATACCAACTTGTCGCAAATCTTCGTAAACATCCTTACGTGCATTGTAACCGAAGTCGCCCTTGCCCTCACGAACCTTGTTCACTACAACAGAACCTTCACCACCTGCATTGGCTACAATTTGGCGAAGAGGCTCTTCAATGGCACGAACTACGATATTAATACCAGTCTGTTCGTCGGCATTTTCGCCCTTCACATCCTTCAAGACTTCCTGAGCGCGGATGTAAGTAGTACCACCACCGGCTACAACACCTTCTTCAATAGCTGCACGAGTTGCACAAAGAGCATCGTCTACACGATCTTTCTTCTCTTTCATCTCAACCTCACTGTTAGCACCAACATAAAGAACAGCTACGCCACCTGACAACTTTGCCAAACGCTCCTGAAGCTTTTCCTTATCATAAGAACTCTTAGTATTCTCAATCTCATTCTTGATTTGAGCAACACGGTCGGCAATAGCTTCCTTCTGTCCACCACCATTAACAATAGTAGTATTATCCTTGCTGACAGTAACCTTCTCTGCTGAACCAAGCATTTCCAATGTAGCCTGTTCCAACTTCAAGCCCTTATCCTCACTGATAACAACACCACCGGTCAATACGGCAATATCTTCAAGCATAGCTTTGCGACGATCTCCGAAGCCGGGAGCCTTCACTGCGCAAATCTTCAAACCACCACGCAAACGGTTGACTACCAATGTTGTCAAAGCTTCTGAGTCTACATCTTCTGCTATAACCAACAAAGGACGACCGCTCTCGGCAGCAGGCTGCAATACAGGCAAGAAGTCTTTGAGATTGCTAATCTTCTTGTCGTACAACAAGATATAAGGATTATCCATCACACACTCCATTTTCTCAGAGTCTGTAACAAAGTAACCTGAAAGATAACCACGGTCAAACTGCATACCTTCTACTACACCTATGTTAGTATCACGGCTCTTGCTTTCCTCAATAGTAATAACACCATCCTTAGAAACCTTGCGCATAGCATCGGCCAAAAGCTTACCGATTTCAGGATCGTTATTTGCAGATACGGTAGCAACCTGCTCTATCTTATCGTAGTTGTCGCCTACAACCTCTGCACTACCTTTAATGAATTCTACCACTTTATCAACAGCTTTGTCAATACCACGCTTCAAATCCATAGGGTTAGCACCGGCTGTTACATTCTTCAAGCCTTCGGTTACGATGGCTTGAGTAAGGATTGTGGCGGTAGTAGTACCGTCTCCGGCATCATCTCCAGTCTTACTAGCTACGCTCTTTACAAGCTGTGCACCAGTGTTCTCGAACTTGTCTTCCAACTCAATTTCCTTTGCAACGGTCACACCATCCTTTGTAATCTGAGGAGCGCCAAACTTCTTCTCAATAACAACGTTGCGTCCCTTAGGACCTAATGTTACCTTTACTGCGTCTGCTAACTGGTCTACACCCTGCTTCAAAAGGTCGCGGGCTTCTGTATTATATTTAATTATCTTTGCCATGATTATTTATATTTAAAGCGTTAGAATGATTGATTATTCCTCTACGATAGCCAAAACATCGCTTTGGCGCATCATAAGATACTTCTCAGCACCGAACTCCAATTCGGTTCCGGCATACTTTCCGTAAAGCACGATATCACCTTCTTTCAAAAGCATCTCCTCGTCCTTTGTTCCTTTACCTGTAGCTACAACCTTGCCACGCTGTGGCTTTTCTTTTGCTGTATCAGGAATAATGATTCCACCTACTTTTTCTTCTGCTGGTGCAGGAAGTACCAGTACTCTGTCTGCTAATGGTTTAACGTTCATAAAATAATATTTTAATTGTTAGATTTACTTATCTTCTATCGACAGTCATACATACTATCGATTCACCCACTACTATGCCAAAACCATGCCAAAGCGTTCCTATGACAATTCTGTCACATCCATACTGACAGATTTGACAATATCTATGAACTTGCTGCAAGGGCTTATCAGCATTGCTGTATCGGCCTTTCAACAAAACTGCCAAACTTCCGCAGCGATGCTGCGAAAGCCTGACAGTTGTTTAGATGAAGTGTTAATGAGTTAACAAGTAGACAAGCTTTTTTGTCTAGAAAGCCTAAAAGCAGCTATTACTTGGCATTCAATCTATATTTATTCTTTTGTTTTCGGATAGTTTTGGCAGCACGATTAACAACTTTAGAATACTTAATCTCACCCACCACATTCTTATTTTCCGCAGCATCTTCTTGATGGTCGAACAACATCCGATGCCCCGATTTTGGCCATTCTGCATAACTATATCGACCATCTATAAAATTATCGCCACCTTCCCATTGCACAAATACATTCCTCTTTGTATCCGTCTTCTTATCTTTTAGGACCGGCAAGAAACTTATTCCTTCCAATTGTGCGACTGGTATTGGTAAATGACAAAGATCGCACAAGGTCGGATATAAGTCTACCAATTCCACCATTGAGGCGGACTTTCCCTGTTCCATGCCGGGTACATGAACGATAAGAGGTATTCGAGTGGCACAATCCATCAAGTTATGTTTGCCCACGAAACCGTGTTCACCCAAATTCCAACCATGGTCACCCAGCAATACGACGATGGTATTGTCGGCAAGTCCCAATGTATTAAGTTCTTCCATAACGCGTCCAAAAAGTGCATCTACATAGCTCACACAAGCATAATAACCATGTTTCACCTCGCGCAAGAAAGCCTCATCAGTAGGAGTTGATACCCGTGCATACGCATTTATCTCATTAGAATTTTTCACTTCATCTGGCAAATCTTTCGGTCTATAGCGATTCGAAGCCATCGGGATGCTGGCCCTATCGTATAAATCCCAGTACTTTTTGGGTGCACAGAATGGCAAATGGGGCTTCCAAAATCCGCAAGCCAAGAAGAAAGGCTCGTTCCGACTCTTGAGTCTACGTAGGTCGGAGATGGTTTTCAGCATCACATGTCCATCATCATAAGCCGTATCGGGCACATCGGCCATCTCTGAAAAGGGGCCACGCATCGTTTTTGGATTCATATGCTTGCCCGATTCACTGTTCAACCAAAGTTCCCACTTGTTGTATTCCGCCCAATAGACATCATATCCTTTCGGATGTAATCTCCACGGTGCTTCACTCCATGTATCGGCCTTATCCTCCACATGATGAATCACCTTTCCATTAGAAATAGTATGATATCCATGCGAAGTAAACCACTGTGACAAGGCTATCGCATTGGGCGCGTCATGGCTTATACGGCTTGTGTAATTGACAAACCGATGTGGAAACTTGGGGTACATGCCCGTAAACAGACTGGCACGCGACGCCCCACTCACCGGAATATTACAATAAGCATTGTCAAACACCAGTGATTGAGCAGCGAATCGGTCTATATTTGGCGTGCGTATGGCCTCCACACCGTAGCATCCCAATTCCGGCCGAAGGTCATCACACATCACCAACAAGACATTCATACGCTTTTGCCCGTCTTGATTAGCAGCCATCACACACTTACAGCCACTACTTACGACTGCTCCTACAAAAGTAAAGATTAAGCGTTTATTCATTCCTTCCAATTCTTGTGAGAGAAAAAATTACTTTATGACACTTCCGGCAACGGCATTGGACACCAGTGCGCGGAGACGAATAACATTAGACTTATCGACCGGATGAACGCAATTAGTCAGTAAGATGATAGAAATATCGTTGACAGGATCTATCAATATAGAGGTACCACTGTAGCCTGTATGGCCATAAGTTTCTTGACTCAACAAGTCGCCGGCATTAGATGCATAAGGCGAATAAATGACCCAACCCAGCGTACGGCCAAATTTCATGAGATCGTGGGGTATCGTTCGCATGGCTTTCACGGCAAGTGGACTCAACACGCGTTGTCCATTCCACTCTCCACCGTTTTGTAACATAGCGCAGAACACGGCAATATCATCAGCTGTGGAAAACAGACCGGCATTACCAGAAACGCCACCATTCATAACACGAGCCAATGGGTCGTGTACTTGACCCAACAATACGCTACCATCATCTTGCCGTTCTGTCGGGGCTATGGGATAATTTTCGCCATCAGCTTTCGTTCCCTCTTTCAGCCATCGGGGACTATCGGTGTTGACCCATAATCCTTTCTTATTTTGCTTACAAGGCAAATAATCTGTGTGTTCCATTCCCAGTGGTTTGAATATTTGCTCGGTAGCAAAGTCACGCAAACTCTTCCCGGCAAGCTTCTCTACAATGTTTTGTAGCGTAATATAGTTCAAACAACTGTATTGAGAGCCGGTTCCCGGTTTAAAATCTCGCTTGCATGTAGCAATATAATCCATTGTAGCCGCAGGATTAGGACTACCATATTTAGCCTTCAATTCGGCTACAGGAGCATACGAAGGCAACCCTGATGTGTGCGTAAAAAGATTGACCACCCGAATTGTTGCAGAATCCTTACCTTCCACACTCCAACTGCGAAAGTTTGGAATAATTGTATTTACGGCATCCAACGTGCGCAACTGTCCACGTTCCATAAGAATCATGGCACATGTAGCCGTTGACATAGGCTTGCTACATGAGGCCAAATCAAACACGGTCTGCACAGTCATCGGTTTCTTTTCGGGATATACTTGGCGATTACCATAAGCTTTTAGATAAGCCATCTTGCCATGCCGCACCACCGCTAACACAGCTCCCGGCGTACGACCTTCTTTAATTGCCTGTTCAATAGCTGCGTCGGCATTTTTCAATCGCTCGCTACTCATACCCACACTTTCAGGTGTCACCCTAGGTAAATTGCCAGCCCATGCTACGTGACAACACAATAATAATCCTATAACCGAAAATCTAATTTTCATATTTTTACTATTTTTGAGTTATGTTTCCATTCATTTCTTTCGTTTAATAATACTCACAAGCACTACTTATCATAGGCTTCGAGCGTCTTTTCCACAGATCCATGAAGTAGCAACAATCTCTTGGCCTTACCATAATCGAGCCCTAACATATCGACGAGCATACGAGTTCCACGGTCAACCAATTTCTGATTGGTGAGCTGCATATTCACCATTCGATTGCCTTTAACTCGCCCTAGCTGAATCATTACAGAGGTACTTATCATGTTCAGTATCATTTTCTGACCGGTTCCCGACTTCATTCGCGAACTTCCTGTCACATACTCAGGCCCAACAATCATTTCTATAGCCACGTCAGACTCTTTAGACATTGGTGAATCGGGATTGCTTGTGATGCACGCTGTCAAGATACCATGCTCGCGAGCTTCGTGCAACGCCCCCACAACATAGGGAGTTGCACCGGAAGCAGCGATGCCAATGACAGTATCATTGGCATTGATATTATTTTCTACCAATTCATTCCAACCATCCTCTACGCTATCTTCTGCTTTCTCCACAGCATTGCGCAAGGCGGTATCACCACCGGCTATCAACCCGATGACCAATGTTTTGGGGACACCAAACGTAGGGGGAAGTTCAGAAGCGTCGAGCACTCCAAGACGCCCACTCGTACCTGCACCCATATAAAAAATACGACCTCCTTGACGCATTCTAGGTACAATCTGTTCTACAAGCTTCTCTATTTGTGGAATAGCCTGCTGTACTGCCGAAGCCACTTTTTGATCTTCTCGATTAATATCTTCCAATAATTCACGTACAGACTTATTCTCTAAATCATTGTAGAGGGAAGACTGCTCTGTAATCTTAGTAAAACTCATACTCAATTCTTCTTTGAATTTAATCTATGATACTCTATCAAACCTTCCATCGGTGTCTTACTGATAGTTCCAATGCGTACGCCCAAAGTCTCAGCCGCCTCGGTAAGCTCCTGCCGATACACCAATGCTATCGTTCCAATACAGTTAAGTGGATACGTACGATAATCATAATGCAAGATATTACGCTTCACAAAGGCAGTGAAAGCTTCTATCAATAACCGATGGACAGTAGCATCGTCACGGTGCTGTTCAAGGAAGATATTCAAGCTGGCAAGGAATCGACTGGGGAAAGGTTGGCGATAAACACGCTCTATAATATCCGCTTGTGACAAACCAAATTGTTGAAAGAACTGATCTTTCAATGCCGGGGACATCTGATCTTTCAATATATCACCGACCAAACGCTTACCAAGATTTGCCCCACTTCCTTCATCGCCAAGGATGAAACCAAGCGCAGGTGTATTCTTAACAATCTCCTTACCATCAAAGAAACAGGAATTAGAACCTGTCCCTAAGATACTGGCAATACCCGGTGCATGTCCACATAAACTGCGAGCTGCAGCCAATAAATCGGACTGAGCCTCTACTATTCCATCAACTGGCAAGCTACGTCGTATCGTAACTTCTACTTCAGGACTCTTCTGAGGAGTACATCCAGCACCATAAAAATAGACGGAGTCTAGGCGTTCAACAGGCAATTGGGGAAGCAAGTTTTCACGAATTTCGGCAGCCATCTCGTCAGAACTCTGAAAAAAAGGATTCATTCCCTTAGTCGGGATTCGACGAATTGCTTTTCCATCTTCTACTAAACACCAATCGGTTTTAGTAGATCCGCTATCAGCAATTAATAGTAATTGACTCATATCATTATAGCTTTATGTAAATACGACGCTTGTATAATTGGTATCCTACACACCAATTCAATAGCACAAACAGCAATGCATAGGCCAACGAACCGCCATTATCACCAAATACAGGTTGCAACAATTCATTGTAGAAGAAGCCTATGATTGTGGTGTCCTCGCCACCAAACTTAAACGAGAATGCTCCAAACACTATAGCAAAGAAATCACTTAATACGTATAGAAACAAAGGATTGACACCAAAAACCTCAAAGAATCGGCACCAACGACGGTGTTCCTTAACATCTATAATGTAAATAAGCAGAGCCAAAAGTGTGGCGGCTAGTCCACAAGCAACAAAGACATAGGTTGGAGACCAGACCTTTTTGTTGAGTGGACAGCCATAGCTCAACAAGAAACCACTAAAAGTCAAGGTTGTCCCAACAACAAATAAAGGAATAATTTTGGTAATCAGCAAATCGGTTTTTGTATCCGTTGATACGACATGAGTACGTTTGCTAAAAAGCAATCGGCCGACAAGAAACCCTAGAAGGGTATGAGCTACGGCAGGAATTGTACTAAGCAAGCCTTCGGGGTCAATACCATTGTCATGATACATGTGGGCATCGGTAAGGATAGCACGGTCTACTATAGAAAGAATATTGGTCTCATCGTAAGCAAAACCATTACCGACAAACAATATCACACAATAACCTACCAACAACGTAACAACAATATAAGGAATATAACGATGACGAACGGTGATAGCCACAAGCGATGCTACGCCATAACAAATGGCTAAACGAGCCAGTACACCCGATATACGCATCTTTTCAAACGACCAAACCATATACCATATTTGGTCCAACAAGCCTGCATTTTCCAAAGGGTTATTCCAACGATAACAAAATCTTGCAAACCAACCAATGGCTACCCCAACCAAATAAATAAGGATTATACGGCGGATAATCTTGGTAACTGTAGACCTATCGCACTTGAAATCAAACGTCAATAGAGATATGAATATACATACACCCATAATAAACATAAAGAAAGGAAAGACCAAATCGGTAGGTGTCATTCCATTCCATTCAGCATGTCCTAACGGAGTAAGGATGTGAGACCAACTTCCGGGATTATTCACAAGTATCATACCGGCTATCGTGATACCGCGTAGAATGTCGATAGCTAATATCCTATTGCTCTTTTTGATATGCTCTGTCATAATATCAGTAAGTTTAATGATAAAGATAATACTTTTTAGAAAGACTACGGAAAGCGTCTACATCTTTATACCAATAACCACGAGCATCGCTCCATTGGTTGCGCTTCATCATAAGTCGGCGAATCTGTTTGGAGCCACAGACTTTATCAAACATAGAGAATCTGCCCTTATCTGCATGCTCAAGAATTGAATATTCCGGATAAAGCCTGGCTATCTCTTGCATCAAGATAAACTGTATGTCGGTAAGAGTCGCCTCTTTATAATTAGTCAAATGCACTTGCACACCTTGCAACTGCTTTCCTACTCCAACGCTATAGTAAGGGCGTACGTAGATAGGACGGAACGTTACACCGGGCAAATGGTGAGCGTTCATGGCCGAAGCTAGTTGATTGGCATTCACCCAAGAAGCTGCAAACATCTGGAAAGGAATCGTATAGCCCACTCCAATAGACATGTATCCTAATTCTCCTAAGATACCACTGACGGGATAGTAATAAGAAGTAAGGGCTTGAGGGATATGGGGTGAGGAAGCAATCCATTGCAATCCAGTATCACCATAGTTCATATGGCGCTTCCAACCTTTCATCTTTACGACTGTAAGTTTACATTGTACCCCATTTTTTAACATGTGTTCGTCATTCAGCAGCTGCGCCAACTCTCCACATGTAAGTCCGTATATATAAGGTATTTTAAACTGACTGACAAACGAAACACAATCGGGCTCTACTAAATTCCCTTCAATTTTCAATCCACCAATAGGATTAGGACGGTCTAATACCACAAACTCCTTACCGCATTCTGCGGCAGCTTCCATTGCAAGCCCCATTGTACTGATAAACGTAAACGATCGACAACCAATGTCTTGAATATCGTATACCAATACGTCAATATCTTTCAACATATCTTGAGCGGGTTTGCGTGTCTTTCCATAGAGCGAATATACTGGTAATCCTGTAGTTACATCTTTGATATCTTCGACCTTATCACCGGCTTTTACATCACCACGTACCCCATGCTCCGGGCCAAAAAGAGCCACAAGATTCACATTAGGAGCTTCATACAAAATATCTATCGTAGACTTCAAATTGCTATCAACACCGGTAGGATTGGTTATCAAACCAACCCGTTTCCCTTCTAAGCATTTGAATTGTTGGTCACGTAAAACTTCGATACCCACCTCAACGCGATGGCTACGAGCCTCCATGACTAACGGAGAGCATGCAAGCACACCAATAAGTAATGCTATTATACCTTTATACGTCTTCATTTTCTTGCTCTTCTTTCTTCCCATACATAGGGTCAACCTTTACTAATAATGTTACGGCTATAGTAGCTAAACAGCATAAGATGACCATCCAAAAGAAGTGTTCATAGCCTAACCATTCTTGTAGATAACCGGCAAACATGCCCGGAATCATCATACTCAAAGCCATGAAAGCCGTACAGATAGCATAATGTGCTGTCTTGAACTCGCCCTCAGAGAAGTACATCATATACAACATGTACGCTGTAAAACCAAAACCATAACCAAATTGCTCTATAGCTACGCAAATACTGATAACAACAAGGTTGGATGGCACGAACATACTCAAGTATACGAACGTGAAACAAGGCAGGGTCATACAAGCAGCCATAGGCCACAAAGACTTCTTCAAGCCCCATTTAGATGCAGCAATACCACCGATGATTCCACCAATAGTAAGGAAGAAGACACCTATTGTACCATAGACGATGCCCACATTCTCGGTTGCTAGCTGCAATCCTCCATGCTCGCGAGTATCTAACAAGAAAGGATTGACCATCTTCAAAAGAAATGCTTCGGGCAAACGATAAAGCAACATGAAAACAATAGCAATCAATACACCGGGCTTTTTGAAGTACGTAACAAAGGTACGACCAAACTCAAAGATAATCTCTTTAGCCTGTCCTTTTGTGTCACCAAGGCGTGATGCATCTTCTTTGGGCCTTGGAATGAAGAATGTATGATAGAATGTTACCAAAGCAAACATAATGGCCGTGATTACCATCGTAATGGTCCAAGCCATTGGTATATTATTAGTCTTCGATTCTAACAACCCCGCAATAAATACCAAAACACCTTGTCCAAAGATGGAAGAAAGGCGATAGAAGGTGCTACGAATACCAACAAAAAGTGATTGTTCGGAATGATTAAGTGCCAACATATAGAATCCATCAGCTGCAATATCATGGGTTGCCGAGGCAAAAGCCGTAATAATAAAGAGTATTAGCACGAATGTAAACATACTCACAGGGGTCTGCATGGACTGAATCAATGACAAATCAGGATGCGGAATTGATAATGTAAGCAGCACAAAACATGCGCTTATCAGCAATTGCATCATCAAAATCCACCATCGCTTGGTACGAACAATATCGACAAACGGACTCCACAATGGCTTGATGGTCCATGGCAAATAAAGCAAACTGGTAAACAATGCCATCTCACCATTAGGCACTCCCATACGCGTAAACATCGTTACGGAGATGTTATTGACGATGAAATAAGGGATTCCCTCAGCAAAATAGAGGGTTGGTATCCACAACCATGGACTGATATTTCGAGTGATATTCTTCATTCAAACAAGAAAGTTAATTGTTATTGACGATTCATTGCTATACGCGCCTGAAGTTCCCAAGTACGGATTCTATCCTTATATAGATTATTAGCGTTCACCTTTTCTATACTCAATGCCGCATCCGAATTGCCTCCCCAACGCCGGCAAAGATAAAGAACATCATAGATTCGACCTATCTGATAGTGACGAGAAATATTCAATCCCATAGCATAATCCTCGCCGTAACTGGTATTTGGCAGTCCCAACTGCCTTACCAAAGGAGTAAAGAAAGCACGAGGCGCACCTAAACCATTGATACGCAAGGCATTATTACGTCCATTATCTGGAGTCCATTCCTTATGATCAATAATGCCGGGGGGTAATGTATTCAGGTCAAAATCGGTCATCATATAGGTTCCAATGACCATTCCACACTGCTGAGCATAGAATGCATCAACAATTGTTTGCAATGTATGAGCATCTTTATATAGGTCATCACTATCTAATTGAACAGCAAATCGACCACACAACTCAGACTGAACACCAAGATTCCAACATCCTCCAATACCCAAATCTGTACGTTCAGGTATTAAATGAACGACGCGCTCATCATCGGCAAATGTTTCAATAGCCTCACTGGTTCCATCATTTGAATGGTTATCAATAACGATTACATTGTATTTAAACGACGTTTCCTGCTTCAGAACAGATTCGATAGCTGCCTTAATTGTAGTGACACGATTACGAACCGGAATGATAACAGAAGCCTCATATTCAAAAGTTCCTTCTGCAAGATTGATTGTATCAAACTCTGGTTTCAAGTATCCACCTATCTCTTTCAGATGTTCTGTACATGCTTTCTCCATCTCTATTTGGCGGTCACGGTTACGAGGATCCACATAATCGAACTGCTTTTCACCGCTCTTTCGCGTATCATTTTCAATCTCACTATATAGATATTCGTTCACATGAACAAGACTAGCACACTGGCTCAACTTCAATCTTAAGTCATAAAGACCTGCAAATTGGTAATCAGCTGTCATCTGCTGAACAGCTTGTTTCAGCACCGAAGTTTTGAAGAAAAGCACAGACCCGAAATCAAAATCATCACGCAAAGAACCAAACTGATAATCAATAACGGGAGCTTTCACTTCTTCTCCGTTCATTACTTTATAATGATCGGCATAAACCATCCCCGCATCTGTGTCCTCGGCAATATTCATCAAGCGTCTCAGAGCCAAATACCCGAAGCGCAGAATAGTTTGTTTGGTGTAAATCAATGTATACTCTGCCGTTGCTCTTGCGGCAATAGCTCTCAACGTAGAAGTTTTAAATAGACTTTCATCTACTTTATTCACATCACTAACTTCAGCTTCAGAACGCAAAGCTTCTATTGTTTCAGAAGCCTGTTGTTCACTAATATATGGCACAAAACAGCTAATCTTTTTCATATCTTATTTATCTTTTTAGTTTGTACTATTATAATTATACCCTCCATTTTTATTCCTTTTCAAAGAAGCGAATCACGGCATCCATCAAACTTTCACGTTGTATGGAATCGATGATAGATTCAAAAGGAACTCCCATAATAAATGTCTTATAATCATGACCACTATAAGCTACGCCCGCACTCAAGTTGCTTTCAGGATAACGCATCACCGTAAACGACGCACTATCTGCTGGTTCTATACCATCGGGAGATTCAACTACATACGACTTTTCGTTTAGTTGATTCCAATAATTCACCTCTCCTATCTTTAAATCCAATGGAGAACGTACTCCTTTAACACGTCCTGTAATCGCAGCACGACTATTACGCCATTTGTATCTTAGCACCCCTGTTGCAAAATCTTGATCTTTTTTACTTGTAACTGCCAACGGATTATTCCAAATATCCGTTCCTACATAAGCGCCGGTAACCATGATGTTTACGCCTTGATGAGCATACTCAGTCAGCATTTGTTGCATGTTATCATCAAAAGCCTTAAACTCTAAAGGCTTCAAACCGCCTCGCCCCATCTTTGTCTGGCATTGTTTGCCAAGAATAACATCTACAAACGAGACACCATCCTCAACCTTTGTAAAAGTCTTTCTACTACATGATTCGAACGAATAACCAGCTTTTAAGATAGCCACACCATGCATTGAAGGATAATCAAACGTATTTCCTGCAATTACTTTTGTTTCTTGATCGCCATAACTATCGCCATACCCACCTGAATCATCATCCAACCAAGGTTGCATACGGTCAAAGTTTTTCATCTTACCGATGTAACTAATATCTTGCAAGTATGGTACCCCATGGTCTACATCGTCAAGAAATCCAGCCATCTTACAACTGCCATCACCGGGCGCAACAAAATCGGCCGGGGCACTTATGCGATTAAATCCATTCACTATCAAGGCTTTTTTAATCGGATTCTTAGACGAAATACCCACTGCAAGAGTTTCAGATGGGAAACTCTTACCACCTTTATTATATGCTACAACTTTGAAACTACAAACTACATCCGATGGAATTCGTGTCGTATAACGAGGCTTCTTCACAGTCGTCCCCTTATCAAACTCGCCCTCCCCTATTCGTTTATAAACAATATAACGGTCAGGACGAGCCGACTCTTCAAGTGAATCAAGTACAGGCGACCATGTCAATTCCACTTCTTTTTTCTCATTTAAGTGTGCTGCAAAATGATCTATCGGCAGTGGTTGAACCTCAAATTTCTGTCCTCTTTGCCTGCTCAAGAATCTCAACATACCCTTATAGATAGCCCTACTGACCGCGAAACGAAATCGAGGATCAAGCCCATAGCGCATATCTGCAAAGTTTTGATGCGACAAGAGTTCCAATAACATGGTCGGGACACGTGGCACACGCGCTTCAAAATACGATTCATCCCTGCTCCCACGACTTGTCCAATTGGGCTCAAATTGCAGTCGTATATCGTGCAAAATACTATTTTGAATACTATCTGTCAGCTCTTTACACAATTGTCTTGATGCTCCATTGGCAAACACGCCATCATAACAATCAGTCATATAGATGCCCAACGTGCCAATGATGGAATCATTCAAGGTCGTCCCGGCATCAGAATGGAAAGCAAAAGATAGGTCTACTGGGATATTCAATCCCACTTCTTGTGGATTCACTTCCGAACCACCAGCAAGCCAGTTGACCCACAATCCACGACATTTATAATCATCAGCATAGTCATTTGTCCCTTTCGAAGGAGTATAAACCGAATCAGGAGCACCTGCCCATTGCAACCAATAGCGAGCAGCTTCTGTAAAACGCGGATAGCCACTAGCATCGGGACGCCCTATATTTCCCATTCCGCCACCAAACTTTACAGCATCTGCAGTTACTATTTCGCCTTTTGAACCGGTAGCATTCGTTAATTCCACATATTGACTACCACTTGCATTCTTTTCAAATGAGAATGTTCCAAGATATATCCACGTGCCTCCACCCATCTGTTGGTTCACACTAAAACGGCTCACTCCGCCTTGATGCTTTACCGTATAAATAGCCGACGAAGTGCTTTGTGGCAACGTATGATAAGAAACATAGACCGCATAGCGCCCCCCATTCTTCACAGCCGGAACCCATCTTACCGTACTTTCATTTCCTTTTTTGATAGAAGAAGCACAACGGAACGTCCCTGCCGTAAACGGATTTTGCATATCCACATATACATCTTGTGTCTGTGCAAACCCATTCCCTTCTCCTGTAATCCACGCCTGAGCCCCAACTCGCTCTATATATTGGGAAGAACGATTGCCGAAAGCTCCATCATTGTCTACCACGATTTCCTCTGTATTCCAGTCTCTTTCGCGAGGTAGTAACACATTTGCGCCTGCATTTTCAAGCATAGGTACTAAAAATGGCAACACATAACTTTGCGTATAAAGATCTTCCACTGTCATCATCAAGCGAGCACGTTGCCATTCCCAACGATCTAGCTTATTCTCATAATATCGTCCATGGCTTTGCCACATGGCAATATGTCGCCCCACTAGCCCTTTGGTAGGAGTCTGCAAAGCTGTCAACTCTGTTACCAATGGCTCATTAGCTTTGGGCGCAAAAACTCCTTGTGCTGCTATATTCAGACTCATCGCAGCAAGTAAAATGCTCATTGAAAGTTTCTTCTCATCCATGACAACACTTTTCTAGTTAACCTTTACACGCTTGCTCAACAAACAAAGACCTATAAATGTAAAGAATGCATTGAAGATTAACAATTCATAACTGAAATGATAACCGCCAAACCAATGCTCAGAATTCTTATCCAAAATAAAGCAGATAACTGGCGAGACAATGGCTACCAATGGTATATACTTATCACGTACCGATTGCTTCATGATAATACCAAAAGCAAACATACCCAAGATAGGACCGTAAGTATAGCTTGCCAAGGTATATACAGCATCTACTACACTTGTATTATTCAGGAAATTAAATACCATAATCGTCACTCCCATCACGATAGCCATACCTAGGTGAACGCGCTTGCGAATCCGGCTGATTTCCTCTTCGCTACGATGCTTGATACCCAAAATATCTACTGTAAACGATGTTGTCAAGGCTGTAAGGGCTGAGCCTGCAGCATTATAAGCCGAAGATACCAGGCCAATGATGAACAATACTCCCACAATAACCGGCAAATAACCTCCTGTTGCTATCATCGGAAATATCTTATCACCCTCTTGTTGTAGGCCATTCATATCTGCAAACAGATAGAGTAATGCACCCAGCATCAGAAAAGCCCATACCACAACAAACTGTAACAAGATACTTATAATCATATTCAGTTGCGACTCTTTACTATTTCGGCAGCTCAAGTTACGCTGCATCATGTCTTGGTCTAGACCATTCATGGCTACCATCGTAAAAATTCCTGCTAGGAATTGTTTGAAGAAATACTGCTTATTATTTACATCATCGAAGAAAAATATACGACTCATGCTGCTTTCTTGCACCGCTTGCCACATCTGTCCACCAACCATATTCATTTGACGGGTAATGAAGTAGATACACAATCCGACTGAAATAATCAGGCACGAAGTCTTAATCAAGTCAGCCCAAATAACCGACTTCACCCCCCCCTGCGCTGTATAAAGCCAAACAAAAGATATTGAGATGGCTACATTCACGCCAAAAGGAATACCTAAGGGGTCAAAAGCCAACAGTTGAAGCGTAAAGCATACCAAGAACAAACGTACCGCTGCACCAAGCATCTTTGAAATAAAAAAGAACCAAGCTCCCGTATGATAAGAAGACAGACCAAATCGATTGCTTAAATATTCATACACCGATGTCAACTTCATTTTATAAAATAGTGGTGTCAACACAAAGGCTATCAACAGTTGTCCTACGATAAATCCCATCACCAACTGCAAGTATCCAAAACTACTTTTCCCTACCATACCGGGTACAGACACGTAGGTGACGCCCGAAATACTGGCACCAATCATAGAGAATGCTACCATATACCAATTCGACTGGCGGTTGCCTGTGAAGAAACCGGCATTGTCTACATTGCGTTTGGCATACCATGATATGGCCAAAAGTACTGCGAAATAGGCCGCAACGATGAAGATAATTGTAATTGGAGACATAGGCTTAAGGTTCTAGGGGGTTATTCCGGATAGAGTAAATAAGGTTTACGCTGTATCTTAAATTTCTTCACATCATTCTTCCAACGTGCTTTGATAGACTTTGCGTTGTGCCCACTCTCTATCATTTTGCGTACATAGCCTACACCGATGAGCTTTTCAAAAAATGGAGTGAAGAACTTATCACCGATACCTATCTTCCGATAAGCATCTATCACATAAGACAAATCAAGGCCATTCTTCCATATATCCTCATTTGGAATCATTGTTAAATTCACTCCATGACACTGTTCATTCAGCAATGGAGGGTTCTTAGCTCCGGATATACTACGCGGTATAAAGTCGTATGTTCCACCTTTCAACAAAGGATGACCATAAATTTGAAATGGCTTATCGGTACCACGACCCAAGCTAGCAACCGTCCCTTCAAAGTAACAAGTAGAAGGATACAGATATATTGACTTCATATTAGGTAAATTGGGTGATGGTGGAACAGGTAAATCATAATGCGACTGATGAGTATAATTCTTACAAGCTACCACCTGTAAAGGACACTTCCGGCCTTTACTGAGCCATCCTTCGCCATTAATCATCAATGCCAATTCGGCTAAAGTCATACCATGTACCACAGGAATAGGCAATGCGCCTACCCCCGACTTATACTTCATGTCAAGCAACGGGCCATCTACATAAAAGCCATTGGGATTAGGTCTATCCAGTATCACAACCGGTATACGTCGCTCAGCACATACATCCATCAACTTATACATAGATATATAATAGGTGTAGAAACGTAGTCCTACATCTTGAATATCCACTAATAAAATATCGGTTTTGTTTAATAACGCTTCATCGGGCTTTCCCCCTTCTCCCTTATAAAGCGAATAGATCTGCACACCAGTCTCTTCATCTATCGAGTTACCAACCGTTTCTCCAGCATCGGCCTTACCACGAAATCCATGTTCGGGTGAGAATACGCCTACTACATTAAAATGATGAGCCAACAATACATCTATTAGATGGCGTCCTTTAACCAAACCGGTATGATTGGAGAAAAGGGCTACCCGTTTATTCTTCAACAGTGGAAAGTAGGATTCTGTTTGTTCATCACCGCACATGATACCACTAGCCTGCGCTTGACAAACCATCACCAAGCAAAAAAGTGCACATATCACTAATAATTGTTTTTTCATGTCTAAGGTGGCTAGATTGTTCTTGAAGGTTTTAAATGATGCAGCGACTCCATATTTTGTTTCCCCTACATCCCTTCCTATTATTAAGAAGACGGTACAAGCGAGCAAAACGAGAGTTCGTTCTCATATTTTCTGACCGTAATCTGTCTTATGCAAAGATAGTTTAGTTTTTAGAATTAGATACAGAAAGTTTGAGTTTTTTCAATATTTTGGTATTTTTTAAGTTGCAACGATAATCTATTGGTATCACTTACGTGCTCATCGAAGAATGAAATTAAAAAAGTTCTATGGTTAAGAATACTCTAAAACTCCTTAACCATAGAACTTATATAAGCCACAATAGTATCTTCAACACCCTGTCCCATCAATATTGCATGAGGCACCATGACTTGCTCCTAGTGTAATACCAGCCTCTTCGGGTGAAAGCGTCACCCTACCATCTTCCAACACGAAGCAGGGAATTCCGGCATAACCATACTTACGAGCATCGTCGAAAACAGGATTATTGTCACGCAAGCGTAGGAATTCTTTCAGGTAACTCACATGTGCCCCTATATCAACTGTCTGATAACGGCTATCCCCTTCTATCTGTTCATAGACCGCTACACAGTCCGGACACGATTTCATACCATATATCTTAATCATATACTGGTCCTTGAAATTCAATGATTACAAATCTTAGATGCATCTACAGTAAACCCTTCCTGCTTAGAAGGCATAAACTTACCACGCTCTTCCAAGAAGTCTACCAATTCTTCAGCATCCATTCCATCTACCGAACAAGTATGAAAACGTTCTTCCGTACCAAACTTCTCGATGATAGCCTTCACCAAACTTTCCTTACTATCATAACTATTACCCTCCATCATGTGGAGGACATCGTGTCCATGTGCCATAATTCTATTGTTTAATTGTTGATTATTTATTGGGTTGACTGCTTTCCCATTCCTGCCATTCTTTCATAGCTTCCTGCCAATCTGTAGCCTCGCCCAGCTCTACAGCCTGCTTGATACGAGCAGCTTCGTCACGTGCCTTATCACGAGCACGCTTCTCTTTCATGTCGGCAATGGTCTTATCGTCTAATATCTCTATTGTACCACGCCGAATAGCATCCTGCAATTCTTCCTCTCCAAAAGCTTTACCGGGCTCATTGAAGTCAGAGATATTAAACTCGAATTCCACTCTCAGATCGTGTCGAATCATCTTTTGCTTAAACCGATTACTTTCATTCTTGAGATGCAGCAGACGAGCTATTTGCTTAATTTCTTGTTGTGAGAATTTAGTTCTACCCATACATTTTTCTTTTTATAATAGCAATTCGTGTGCCAAAAGGATAATTATAGAAGTGATAACTTCAATTATCGCAAATCCAATCTCACTTGTGCCGGAAAAGCGAATCGAGGATCATTGCGCTCTTTCAGTGTTGCTTCGAGCGTCGCACGCGAACGCTTCAACTTTCCTTTAAACACTTTCTTACCACGATACAACACCGTCACCTTCTCATCCAAGTTGACCAGTTCATCGTTCAAACTCAATGTTAGCTGTTTATAATTACACTCTGTGATATTGATAACATTTCCTTCTACCGACAAGCGGATAGTTTTACCACGCAACATCTCGCGCTTGGGAATTGTTATCCAATAGAACGATGGCCGGCGCACCTCTTCTTGCTGCCACACGATTTTCTTTGGATAAGGATTACGCTGATACTGTGCCATCCAATCAACGGCAACGGTATCTACACGTTGCATCCAGTGTCCCATCCCTTTTACGATATGTGTTTCGTGGATATAACCTTCAGGATCAGCCTGCTGTAATGAGTCCATCTGCACACCACGCTGCTCATCTAACTTGTTACGATCATAAGCAGCGTCATCTGCTCCACACCATATCATAAATGGAGTATTACGCAAATTCAACAATGAAACATCACCGGGATGACCAGCCATCATCGAAGCTGCAGCCCAAGTATCGGCCATACGCGGTGCCATGCGCCACACTCCATCTCCTCCAGCCGAATATCCCATAATGTAAACCTTATCGGGATTTACGTCTTCAAAGACTATTCCCATTTGAATAAGAGCCTCATAGAATTGATCTAACATAGGTCGACACCACATATTCCACAAATTATAAGGAGCACGAGGTACTAAATACACACTGTTCTTAGGTGCATAGAGGCGTTTCTGATTCTCATACTGCTGATCATTGACAGCTGCCGGTGCCGTACCGCCACCATGCAATGAGATATACAGACTATAACCGTCTTTCGGCTTCTCACCATATATTTTCACCCAAAACGGCATTTTCAATGTGTCAATACGTACACACTTGTCATTCCATGTTTGCCGATAACGCGCACGAACATCAGCTTTCCATTGTTCCACCAACTCTTGCTTGACAGCAATAGCCTGTTCTTTAGACAACTTCTCTTCGGCATGTAGACCACCTACAAGCCAAAGACAAACAAACAATAATAAATAATTTCTTTTCATGATTCAGGGTTGTGATATTTGTACAAAGGTACTAATTTACACTTAAAACACCAATACCAACAGCTCAAACTTATCTACTGGTGAAGTCGTTAACTTATTTACTAGAGACTGCAACATTTCGGCAATCTTACTGCCAAGCCCAAACAGCATTACTGCAAGGGCCAGCCAGCAGCACTGTTACGGCTTTGCAGGCTGCAAATTGGCCTATTGATAAATTGACAAACAAACAAGCTAGGAGTTAGAAATAAGGTTTTTGCCCATTACGAGTAGTATACATAGCAAATAAAAAAGCGTTTAAGTCAGACGACCTAAACGCTTTTTAAATATGAAGAAGGAATTTTACATGGCTTTAGATGCCATATCAATCCAATCGAAGACAAATGAGCAAACGCCGAAAGCAACAATACCAAGCGTACAAAGAGCCAATGCCAACTTGGTATTGAGATTGCTTTGGAATGTTGGCAACGGTGTATCGTTGTGACGAATGAACATGGCCTTGACAATAAGCAGATAGTAGTACAACGACACTACGGTATTAATCAAAGCTATGAACAATACAATGTAAGCCCAAGTACCAACAGTAGTGTCAATACTCATACCCTTAACGGCTGCCATAAAGACAAAGAACTTACTGAACATACCCGCAAATGGAGGAATACCACCGAGCGAGAACAAAGCCAAAGTCATCAAGAAAGCCAACTTGGGGTTGGTCTTGTAAAGACCATTGTAGCTATCCATCTCTACAGTTCCGTTGTTATGCTCTTCGATAGTGCTGATGATAGTGAATACACTCATATTAGCTACCACGTAAATCAAAACATAGAAGCTGAGTGTAGCCACGCTCAATGCAGAGTTACCCACGATGGCCAGCACGATATAACCGGCCTGTGAGATAGAGCTAAACGCCATGAAACGCTTCAAATTGCTCTGACGAAGTGCAAACAAGTTGGCGATGGTAATAGACAATACCACAACTATATAGAGCAAATACTGCCAATACTCCGCCATAGGAGCAAACACTTTCATCAAGATAGCGCACAATGTAAACGCAGCAGCACCTTTACTTACGACAGAAAGATAGCCTGTAACGGTGGTTGGCGCACCCTGATAAGTGTCGGCAGTCCAAAAGTGGAAAGGCACAAGACTAATCTTAAAACCAAGTCCACTGAAGAAGAATACTAATCCCATAATGGTCAACGGAGTAGCTGTAATTCTTGTTGCTACATCGTCGAAGTACAATGTACCGACAGCACCATAGAGGAATGAGATACCATACAACATCACACCACTGGAGAAAGTTGCTGTCAGAATGAACTTAGCACCTGCTTCGGCAGAGTCGTGGCGATATTTATCAAGTGCAACAAGGCAAGCCATAGGCACTGAAGCCATCTCTAATCCAAGGAAGAACAAAAGGAAATGGTTGGCACTTACCATCATGTTCATACCCAACAATGTTGAAAGCATCAATACATAGAACTCGCCTTCTTTGAAAGATGTGTCAGGACGGCTCATCCATTCCTTTGACTGAATAAGTACAATCAATGTACCAAAGGCCAAAATAGTCTTGATAATGCCGATAGAAGCATTCGTGTAATACATGCCACCAAAAGCTGTCGTAGCTTCTGTAGGACCGATATTGAATAACAAATGAGCCAACAACAGTACACATACCAACGGATTGAACCACTTACGGTCTGTGGAACTTGCACTCCAGAAATCGGCAATAAAAGTAATAACCAAGGCTACTGTCAACGTAACCTCTGGAATCATATTTAAAAATTGACTATAATTCATCTCTTTATTAATTCTAGATTATCCGATAATGTTCTGAAGAATTGTACCCACTGCATCTGAAATGGTATTGCCGACCCAAAGTGGGAACATACCTAATCCTGCAACACAGGCAATCAAACCAATAACAGCTACACGCTCATCCCAAGAGGCATCGTGCAATTTCTCGAACTCTGGGTTGGGCACTTTCTGATAAAGAATCTTACCAACAACACGCAGAATGTAGACTGCTGTAATCACAATAGACGTACAAGCAATGATGGTGCATACGCGACGGAACATGTCAGCATTCTGGAAAGAGCCTACAAAGATGGTCATTTCGGCAACGAATCCAGAGAAACCGGGCAGACCTAAGTTGGCCAAACCGGCAATGACATAAGCCACAGAAAGGAATGGGATAACTTTCATCAAACCACCTAGGTAACGTACATCACGTGTTCCGGCACGGTGGTAAATCATACCGATAACGGCAAAGAACAATGCTGTCATCAAACCGTGGGATAACATTTGGAGAATAGCACCTGTACAAGCAGTCTGAGTCATCATCAATAGAGCGAATAATACAAGTCCACAGTGAGACACAGAAGAATATGCGTTGATATACTTCAAGTCGGTCTGTACACAAGCAGAGAGCGCACCATAGACAACAGAGCAGGTTGTGAGAATCAAGAATATCCATGATAACTCCTGAGCAGCCTCAGGTAGCAAGTACATAGCAATACGGAAACATCCGTAACCACCAAGTTTCATCAACACACCGGCGTGCAACATAGATACAGCTGAAGGCGCACTGGCGTGACCGTCGGGGCTCCATGTGTGGAATGGGAACATGGCTCCAAGCACTCCAAAGCCGATAAAAATGAATGGGAAGAATACTTTCTGAACCTCAACAGGGATATTGTGCAGAGCTGCTATCTGAGTTACCTCCATGGTTGTTGCACCACTAAAGTAATAAATACCGAGGATACCGATAATCAACAAAGCCGAACCACCCATCAACATCAGAGTAAGCTTCATGGCAGCATACTCCTTTGGACCTGTTCCCCACACACCAATCAAGAGGTACATAGGAATCAAGGCCACCTCATAGAACATGAACATGGTGAACATATCGGTAGAGATGAAGAAGCCAAACACACCGATACTCAACAGAGTAAACCACAGGAAATACTCTTTCATCATGGGTTGCATACGCCAAGAAGCAAATGTTCCGGTCCAAACAATGATGGCACTCAAGAGTATCATCACTACGGAGATTCCATCAACACCCACACTATAAGCTATATTCAAAGGCTTAAACCAAGGGATACTAGCCGTAAAGAGCATCGCATCGGTATTGCCTGCATGACGCATCTGAACAAAAGTAACAGTAAGCCAAACCGCTAATACAAGAATAGCTGACGCACCTGCTACCATCACACCACGTACTTGATTATCATTGCGGGCAATCCAAAGACCCAACAACATCAGTACGGGAATAACTACGAATAAAGTTAATATACTCATCTTTCTATCTTTTCAAATTAAAGAATGCAAAGTAAGATCAACGTAAGCGCTACACTACCCGTCAAGAACCAAATAGCATACTGGCGTACATCGCCACTCTGCCACGGACGAATAGTCTCTCCAGCCTCTTGAGCACCCCAAGCCATGAAGTTGAATGTACCATCAATGACTTGACGGTCGAACCAAGCAATAGGTTTAGAGATACAGTTGAAGATGACTTTATGGGTAACAAACTGCCAAGCATCATCTATATAGAAACGATTGAGAGCTGCCTTATGGAGTGTAGGCAACTTCTTAGCCAGCATATCTGCCAAAGGTTGCTTCTTAGGAGCATACATATAAGTAGCCAAACCAATTCCTAGCAATGCAACAACAATGCTTGTAGCTGCCACCTGCATATTGATATGGATGTCATAACTCTCTCCTGTAGCTGACACGAAATGCCCAAATGGAATCAAACCGGCTACACATGAAACCACTGCAAGGAATACCAATGGAATCCACATAACCGCCGGAACCTCCTGAGGACGGCGACGATGTTCGGGATCTAGTTCATAATAGCTCTGTCCCCAGAATATAACATAGTATAAACGGAACATATAGAACGCAGTCATACCGGCTACCAACGTCATAAAGTAGCCCATCCAAGGACTGAATTGCATACAAGCCGTAATGATTTCATCCTTAGAGAAGAAGCCGGCAAATGGTGGAATACCGCTGATAGCCAAGCATCCAATCAAGAAACAAGCATTTGTAATAGGCATATACTTGTGCAAACCTCCCATATACTCTTTGAAGTTGCTGCCAATAATCACAATGATAGCACCTGAACAAAGGAAGAGTAACGCCTTAAACATGGCATGAGTAAACAAGTGGAACATACCGGCCATATAACCCAAGCCACCTTCATGGTTGTCCAAAGCTGTACAAACACCTAAAGCTACAAGCATATAAGCAATCTGGGAAATCGTAGAGAAAGCCAAACCACGCTTAATATCCCGTTGGCAACATGCAACAGCTGCAGCATAGAATGCTGTAAAAGCTGCGATATATGCTATCCAATGAAGTTGCTCTATAGCCCCAAACTGAACGTAAATGGGGAACATACTTGCAACTTGATAGACACCGGCAACCACCATGGTAGCTGCATGAATCAACGCAGATACAGGAGTTGGACCCTCCATAGCATCCGGAAGCCAAATATGTAATGGGAACATGGCACTCTTACCGGCACCACCGATAAACATCAAGAACAAAGCCCAAGGCAATACCCAACTATACTCTACGGCTACCTGAGATAACTTTGAACCTAATTCGGGATTAGCATGAAGGTCGTAATTGAATGTTCCAACATAGTAACTGAAGAACAAGATACCGATAAGGAAGAACAAATCGGCAAAACGTGTTACAATAAATGCTTTCTTACTAGCGTGCACTGCCTCGTGTTTGGGATAGTAGAAACCAATCAAAAGGTAAGAACATACACCCACCAACTCCCAGAACATATACATCTGGAAGATGTTTGTAGCTACTACCAACCCCAACATAGACATGGTAAAGAGGCTCAAATAGGCATAGAAACGTTGGAAACCTTTCTCGTAACCTTCCTTTTCGTAATGCTCATCTCTTTCTGCCATGTAGCCGAAAGAGTAGATATGAACCATAAAACTGACTGTAGTAATCACTATCAACATCATCACACTGATTGGCGACAAGCGGAAACCAATGTTAAAAGTCAATAGTTCTGTAAACTTCAACCAAGTCAAATTAAAGACGGTTACAGTAGGATAAAGACCTGTAGCAGCCTCGCGACCTACCGCGAAGAAGTATTCGTATGCCGTAAAACAAGACATAGCAAACACCAAGCCCATCATACAGGTACCTATCAAACCGGCAACCTTCTCTTTCATCTTCATTCCCGCAAGTCCAAGAAGCAAGAAGCTTAGGAATGGGAGAAGAAGTATTAAAAATGAATAACTATATTCCATTGTCTTTTTAGAATTTCATATTTTCAATACTGTTCACCTGATCACTCTTGTAATTACGGTAAACATTGATGATTATTGCCAAAGCAACGGCTGACTCAGCAGCACTCACACCGATGGAAAACAGCGTAAAGAAAAAGCCTTCCAACTGTCCGGGGAACAAGATACGATTGAATACTGCGAAGTTAATATCCACCGCATTCAGTACCAACTCGACGGAAATGAGCATAGCAACCAAGTTGCGACGGGTAACAAAACCAAATACTCCAATGAAGAACAACAATGTGCTCAAGATAAAATAAGCCGATACGGGTATCATTTGTTTTCCTCCTTTCGTGCTATCATAATTCCACCAATAATACAAGCCAGCAAGAACACAGAGATAAACTCAAATGGTAATACATATTGGAACTTATCTGCTCCAAGCAAACTATTACCAATCTGTGCCATTGGAACTTCAGTATCTGCTACTTGAGTAGCTGCATTAATAAACTCATTCTTGAGAAGAATCACTGCTACAGTAGCCAAACCGATGAGCGAAACCAATACTCCACTCAGCACACGGCTACCTTTAAAACGTTCTACCAAGCCTTGCAGGGCCTGCTTCGATACCAACTGGATAGCGAAGATATACATCATCGTGATACCACCGGCATAGATAGAAATCTGCGCAGCACCCAAGAATGTATAGTCAAGCAGGAAATATATGCCTGCAACACCGAACAACACGAACAACAGGAAAGTAGCAGCTCGCATAATTCTTTTTGTCATTACACACATCACAGCTGAGCAAATGATGACTACAGCTAGGATGCAAAATACAACTAAATTTGCCATATTCGTTACTAACCTATTTTGTTTTAGTATTGAACTTACCTATTTCGAATGGAGCACCACCATCAATCAATTGAGGCAGACTGCCACCCTTATATACTTCTTTATCTAGATGCAACACGAGTTTATCACGGTCGAAAACACTGTTTTCAAAGTCATTGGTAAACTCGATAGCATCAAAATTACAAGCATTGACGCAAAGCTCGCAGAACATACAGTCTCCAAGATCGTACTGATAGTCTATCAATTGACGCTTCTTTCTACCGGTTTCCTCATTGGTCACCATTTCAGAAGTGATCTTAATAGTATCATTCGGACAAGCTTTCTCACACATCAAGCAAGCAACACACTTATAAGCTTGATTCTCATCGCGCTTAAACACCAAGCGACCACGATGGCGTGGGCTCACGTGCAGTGTCGTCTTGCGGTTCTCAGGATACTGCTCTGTCGTCTTAGGAATAAAGTATTCTTTCAAAGTTACCCTCAAACCGGTAACCAAAGTCTTTAATCCATCGGCAATACCCCAGAAATATGATTTTTCATTATTTGCCATTTCTATACCTTATTTATTTAACCTACCAAGCCAAATGCTACACATAAAGTCATTAATACGAGATTGAGCAATGACAATGGCATGAGATATTTCCATTCAAGCTTCAATATTTGGTCGACACGCAGACGTGGGAATGTCCAACGAATCCACATCAATAGCCATACGACTACGAATGTCTTACCGAAGAACCACACGAATCCGGGAATCAAATTCATCAAATTATCGAAACCTTCAATGCCGATATTCAGGGGTGCCCAACCGCCTAAGAAGACTGTTGCAGCAACACCTGAGATAACAAACAGATTCAAATATTCTGCCAAATAGTAGAAACCAAATCCCATACCTGAATACTCAGTATGATAACCGGCAGTCAACTCGCTCTCAGCCTCAGCCAAGTCGAACGGGCCACGGTTTGCTTCCGCATTGCCGGCAATCAAGAATACCAAGAAAGCAATGATGGCTGGGATATGTCCTTTGATGATAAGCCAGTTCCAAGGACCTGTCTGTTCTGCCACAATACCGCTGATTTGCATCGTTCCGGTAAGTGCAACTGCTGCTATCAAGCATAGTCCTAACGATATTTCATAGGAAATCATCTGAACAGCTCCACGCATAGCAGAGACTACAGAGTACTTATTATTACTACCCCAACCGGCTATAAAGATACCCAACACGCCTATTGAAGAAACGGCGGTAAGCAAGAATATGCCGACATTGAAGTCAAGAATGACTGCACCATTATTCCAAGGGAGGAACGAGAAAGTCGTCACCGAAGCAATAATAACGAGGAACGGAGCTATGCAATAAAGAAGCTTATCAGCCTTATCAATGATGAAAATTTCCTTTATCAACATCTTCACAACGTCAGCAAATACTTGGAATATACCCCACGGACCTACACGAACCGGCCCGATACGGCATTGGAAGTATGCACAAACCTTGCGTTCCATAAATATAAGTATAATGGCAATGACGGCATATGCTGTCAATATCAACACACCGACGATCACACATTCTATCAATATAGACAAGAAATCTCCTAGACCAAGAGTCTGGCGGAGAAGATTGTCAAACCATGTTGTAACTATACTAAAATCAAACATAATTATTCGTTGTTTTTATTCTATCATTCTTTGAAATTAGTATTATCTGTCCAAATCGGGAATAACGAAGTCGACAGCAGCACCCGTTGCCACGAGATCGGCTATCTTCTGCCCCTTCAACATCTTGTCGAAAGCGCCTACAATATTCAATCCCATCGGACGCATCTTCACTCTATACGGACTTTTATCGCCACGGCTATCAAGATAAACACCGAATTCGCCGGCTCCACCTTCAACAGAGAAGAACCATTGACCTTCCGGAACCTTGATTACCGGCTTTTGTTTGATATAGTATTCTCCCTCAGGTATGTTGTCTATCAACTGTTCGATGATGTCCAAACTCTGATAGAGTTCTTGAATATGAATCATATATCGATCCATAGAGTCGCCATTAGTAGCAACGATATCGTTCCACTTCACCTTGTCATACAAAGCATATGGATGGTTCTTACGCACATCGTTGTGCCAGCCCGAAGCTCTACCGGCAGGACCCGTCACACCATAATTAATACAATTAGGCATATCCATAACGCCCACACCTTCCAAACGTTGATGTGTAATCACATTATCCCCGAATACGTCAAGATACTCTTGAATCATCGGACGGAGATACTTACACAACTTCTTCGTATTCTCAACGAAGTTCGGATCGATATCGGCTTGTAATCCACCTATTCTATAATAGTTCTGTATCAGGCGTCCACCAGTGGTCTCTTCCATCACATTAAGCACCTGTTCACGGTCGCGCATACAATAAAGGAATGCTGTCAACGCACTCAAGTCTTGTGCACATGTACCGAGGAACAACAAGTGGTTATCGATACGCTGCAACTCGTCCATGATGGTACGGATGTACAGTATACGGTCGCTCAATTCTATACCCATAGCTTCTTCTATCACGCCAACCAAGGCATGACGATGATGCATAGCACACAGATAGTTAAGACGATCGGTTAATGCAAGTGTTTGTGGATAGGTCATATCCTCCATCATCTTCTCAATACCACGATGGATATATCCCAAATGTGGATAAACATGCTTGATAGTCTCACCATCTACGACCGTCTGCAAACGAAGCACACCATGCGTAGAAGGGTGGTTAGGACCAAAGTTCATCACGAAATCGTTCTCATCAAAAAGACGATGCTTGGTCTCAACCAATTCACCATTGGCATTTAAATTCCATTCTGAAGTCCAGTCAGATTCAGGCTCGTCGGTCATAGGGAACTGGTTAGCATCCGGACTCATATCAAAATCCTTACGGAGAGGATACCCTTGGAAATCGTTGCGCAAGAAAAGGCGACGCATATCCGGATGTCCCAAGAACTTGATACCAAGGAAATCGAAGACCTCACGCTCCAACAAATCGCTGCTGGCCCATACATGATAGAGCGAAGGAATGACATACTCCTCACCCACTTGCTTTGCCAACTGCTTTACACTGATGCGTTCATGACTCTCTGTATTCTCCAAAATATAGATACAGCCAAGTCCTCCTTCGCCTCCAAAATCTTCACCTATGATTGTAACGAGGTAATCGAAATGTTTTTCATCTTTCAGTTTCGTCATCTCCGCAAGGAAACTATCGAAGCCTAATTCTTTATTTTCTAATTTCATATTGCTCGCTTACCTTATTTATTATTAGTTTCAGTAGAAGGCGACTCAGTTGCAGGAGCTGCGGGAGTAGCAGGAGTTACAGGGATATTTTCTGCCTTTACAGCATTCTGCTCCAATGTATCAAGTTCCTTGCCTAATTCTTCTATTTTCTCCTGAGCAGGCGTTTCCGTCACAATGATAGGACGATTGTTGCCCAACTTGTCGGCACTGAAATTCTCATTACTCAAACCACGAAGTCCACCAAGCTTCAAACTCTCAGCTTTCTCTTCGCTGTTCATCTTGTGGTTAGCACCACCAAAGAATTTCTCTACTTTAATCTTACGCTGCAACTGCATCATGCCATAGATGATAGCTTCGGGACGTGGAGGGCAACCGGGGATGTATACATCCACTGGCACCAGCTCGTCTATACCGCGAACCACACTATAGCTCTTCTTAAACGGACCACCACTGATGGTACATCCCCCCACAGCTACCACATACTTAGGTTCTGCCATCTCGTCATAAAGACGCTTGAACACCGGAGCCATCTTGTTGGTAATCGTTCCGGCACACATGATTAGGTCGGCTTGACGGGGCGAGTTACGTGTAACCTCCCATCCGAAACGAGCCATATCGTAACGAGAACAACCGATAGACATGAACTCGATACCACAGCAAGAGGTACCAAAGGTTAACGACCAAGGTGAGTTTGAGCGTCCCCAGTTGATGGCTGCGTCGAGCGAACCCAACACTACGTTGGCTCCACCTTCGTTCAGTTCTTCAGCAATACGCTCTAGTGAGTCATTGTCCTTAAAGTCATCGTAAGGAAAACTCTTGATAGATGCTCTTTTTCTTACTTCCATTCCAACGCTCCTTTCCGCCAAGCATAAGCCAAGCCAAATACTAGTACTACAAGGAAGAAGCCGATGCTAACAAGAGCCATCGGTCCAAACTGTTTTACAACAACTGCCCAAGGATATAGGAACACGGTCTCAATGTCGAACACCAAGAAAAGGATTGCAAAGAGATAGTACCCAATATGGTTTGGCAACCACGACGACCCACGGGTCGGAATACCACACTCAAATGCTTCACCTTTGACCGGATTGTACGAACGCGGACCGATAAGCTTGGCTATGACGTATGCTGCCACCACCAAAACTACAGCCGTTATCAAAACGGTAACAAATAAAGTAAAATACATAAAGAATTTATAACGTTATTATATGATGCTTCCAAAGCGAGCCCAAAGGTACTAAGTTTTAGCCTACAATTACGCTATATTAACACAAAAAATCATAAATTCAAACAAAAAGTCATGTCGAGATAGCAAAAAAGAGGGGTTAGATACCTAGTCTTAATGAACACGTCGAGCGCTTCATAGCTTCCATTTCAGCCCCAAATCTAGGCTCCTTACCAACTTGTTTGCACGTTTATCATCAAACTGCAAAGCCTAGGCAACATTGCTGTCTAGCCCATGCAGTAATGCTGAAAAGCCTATACAGCAATGCTGCGAAACCGGTGCAGTAATTTAGTTAACAAGTAAACAGGTTGACAAGTAGACAAGAACATCTAGAAGTTAACAAGTAAACGAGTAGACAAGTGGGCAAAGATGGGAGATAATATAGAAATACTAAACACAATTATTTGCCCATATACTTCTTGATCATGGCTGAAGCTATGGGCACAGCGACGTCTGCTCCCATCCCTCCATGCTCTATAAACACACAGATTGCAATCTTAGGCTGAGTCGCAGGAGCAAAGCCTATGAATACCGAATGGTCTTCACCAGCATTCTCTACCGTCCCCGTCTTACCGCAAATGGCATACGCTTTGGTGTTCATACTTTTACAGGTACCATGCATCACGGCCATTCTCATACCCGTAATCACAGTCCGATAAGCTGCCTGTGTAGCCATGGTTACATGTGGAGTATAATATTTTACAGGGTCAGCCTTCACCGAACTGCGATGTAGGTAAGGCGTGAAATAATGGCCTCGATTAGCTATAGTCACCGCCAAATTGCAAAGTTGGAGAGGTGTAACAAGTATAAGTCCCTGCCCCATACCGAAATATAGCACTTGACGTTCGTTCCATTTCTTGCCATAGCGTTTCGTTAAGAATTCGGCATTAGGTATCAACCCACCGGCTTCTCCATGTACATCGACTCCTAATGTATGCCCCAACCCATAGCTTTGCATGTAATCATTCCATACATCCACGGCTCGTCCATAAGTCTCATAGCGTATCGTATCAGCCACCATATCCATAAACGATTCGCAAAACCATGTGTTACAAGAATGAGACAAAGCATCTACAAGATTGAGTGAAGGACTATGAGGATGGCAACCTACGTGTGTTCCCTGCTTCCAAAAGCCTTTCTTGCAAGGATAAGTAGTTTGAGGAGTCACCTCTTCTTCCGACAATAGCGTCAGTGCTTGGGCAGTCTTGATAGTCGACCCCGGTGAATATATGCCCGTGATGGCGCGGTTGATCTTACTGGAATCCAAAGAATTACTAACCAATGCCAAGATTTCTCCTGTTTCAGGACGAATAGCTACAATGCTTCCTTGCTTCCCTTCCAAGAGTTGATGTCCCAATTCTTGAAGTGCAGGTATAGTGGTTAAGTCGCTTGTTTTCGTATGCTCGGTTTCAGCCTTTACCATAATGGTCACTAACAATAGTAAAGACAATGTCAAGATAACTCTCTTCATGACTGCAAAATTAGCCAAAACAAAGGTAATGGCAAAGGCTTCAAACAAAAAAGCTCTCACTTTTGGTGAGAGTCGTGTGTAGTTTTGTTTTTAGAAATCTGTCATTTAATCTTTCAAGAGTTGTCAGTAGGTCGCCTCCAACTAGCTATATAGGCGACCACTAGCCAACTCTATTACTGTTAATTTGTTTCTAGTAGTTCCTTCATCCTCCCGGATTCAAGAAATAAGCAATCTAATATTTACCATGAGTTACTATCTACATGCGCTCCATTAATTCCAAGCACATGCGACTATTGTGGTATGGACACTTCCATAACCCTATCTTATCATCCTCTAAATTCAAAGTTCCATCATCTAGCATCGCCCAATGCCATTCGCCAATCTTCCAGTCTATGAGGTTCTTTTGAACGTATGCCCAACATCTCACAGCCACACCTAGCGCCTCTTCATCACCAAAATGTTGGTATAGATTCACATGACCGACGATGTTTTCGCACTGAACCCACCATTGGCGTTGCCTGTCTTCACGGCCGGAATCTAGCCAACGTTCGTACAACATACTACCATCGGCCTGCAAACCTTCATCGGCTGCATCGGCAATACGACGAACCAAGGGGGCAATAGTGCGCAACAAAGCTTTATCTCCCAAAACAAGTGCAGACTCATGAAGTAACCATGCAGCCTCAATGTCATGACCAAAGCTTTGAATATTGCGCTCGCTCTCCCACTCATCATTAAAAAACAAGTCAAGATGCCAAGTCTTATGATTGAGTATTCTGTCTGTAAATATGGTCAGCAAATTGCGAATACGCTGCTCCAATCCGGCATCTTTCCATACCCGATAGAGATTCGTATAAGGTTCTATGATGTGGAGATGCGTGTTCATCGTACGACTTCCATTCTCGTCTTTATCACTCAATCGCATATCGGCAATGGGTTCCCATTCACGCGTCAAAGCCTCGATATAACCATTATTCTTGCTATCGAAAGCATGATTTTCTATGTCATGATACAACAGAATAGCCATATCAAGTGCCAGTCGATCGCCGGTAGCACGTGCATATTCGCTCAATCCATAGATGGCAAAGCCTATAGCGTAAGTCTGTTTCTTTGTATCTACCGGTTCACCATTGCAATCCACACACCAATATACGCCTCCGTATTCTTTATCCACGAAGTGCTCTAGCAAGTAATCCTTAGCATGCATGGCAGCCTTTAAGTATTCCGGCTTCTGCAAGACACGGTAAGCTGCACTGAAAGCCCATAAGATTCGAGCATGCAAAACAGCTCCCTTATCGGCATCGGCATGCAAAACATCGTGCCCATCTATTCTGCCATAAAAACCTCCACGTTCTTGATCGACAGCCTTATCAAGCCAATATTGGAGAATATTATGCTCCAAGACTTCTTGCATGATTTGCTTAAATCCATTCATAACTCTAGTCTTCTATACGGCGCACAGCCTTCAATCGTGTATTAATATCTTCAATCTTCTCCGTCGTCAAAGGGTAGAAGTAAACCACAACGAGTGATACCAATGCCACGCCGGCAGGGATAAAACTCATCAAATAACGCAGACAGGTGAGCGCAACTTCAGGTTGTGTCACGCTACCTTGGGCTAGAATAGCCGGATCTGTGATATATCCAAAGCCACCCAATAGCCATAATGCAGCCGAACCACCGATGGCTCCACCAAACTTTTGAGCCATAGAGCTACTACTAAAGATAAGTCCTGTCGAAGCTGTTTTGAACTTCAACTCAGCATAATCACTTACATCGGCATACATACTCCATACTAATGGACTCATCACGCCGGTAAGAATAGAAATCAATACTTGGAATATCAGCATCCACCAATAACCTGTCGGACTACAAGGAATAAAGAAAAAGGTGATGCTCAAAACTATCAATAGCATATCTACCAAGATGAAAGTAGTCTTCTTCCCGATACAATTAGCAATAGGAACAGTAATAGATACCCCCAGCATATTAGACACTTCACCCACTCCAAGGAACAATCCTCCATAAAAAGCCAACTGTATAGTGAAGAACAACAAGACAGCTTGATCACCTATAATATCCTTAAAGAAGTAGGCAACCGTAGACCCACGCACCGTATTAAACAGGTTAAAGCAGAGCGCAGCACCTATCAACAGCCACCAAGGCTTATTGTGTAGCAACGATTTTATATCCGAACCAATACTCACATTAGACACCGTCTTCAAATGTTCACGCGTGATTGCAAAGCAAAGCAAGAACAAAATAAAACATGCAACGGCAATCGAAACCATAGCCCAGAACCATCCTTGCGTGCTATCATAGCCACCGAAGAGGCGTGTCAGAGGCTCCCATGCAAACAAAGCAATAAAAGAACCGCCATAAGCAAAGAACATTCTGAAGCTGGAAAACACCGTTTTCTCGTTTGAATCATCAGTCAATACGCCCAACATAGCGCCATAAGGAACATTGATTGCAGTATAGACTGTCATCATCAAAATATAGGTAACGTAAGCCCAAATAAGCTTTGCAGCATAGTCCCAATCTGGAGTAGTGAACAGCAAGATGCCCGATATAGAGAACAGTGGGGCTACCCATAACAGATAAGGACGGTACTTTCCCCATCGCGTATTGGTGCGGTCGGCGATAATTCCCATCATAGGATCGGAGACAGCATCCCATATTCGAGTGACCAACATCAAGGTTGCAGCATCTGCCAAACGCAATCCGAAGATATTACTATAAAAAAACGGGAGATAATAGGAGAATATCTTCCAAAACATACTGGAAGACATATCTCCAAAACCATAACCAACCTTCTCTATCAACTTGCTCTTTGCCATTGTATCAAATATTATCTAAAGTTCATCCAAAAGTACTACTTTTACTTCGATGTACCCAAGTTTTGATTCTTTTCTATCAACTTTTTAATGGTCTCTACGCTATGTGTAGTGGTAAAACCATCCTCTGGCGTGTGCATACAATAATCTATCAACTTGTCGATAGTAGACACTGCCACATGCATACGAGTATCTGAAGAGGCATAATAGATATAGACCGTGCCATCAGGGTCGGCTATCCAACCATTAGAGAACACCACATTCATCACATCACCAATATATTCCTCACCTTGCGGAACAAGGAAATAACCACCCGGTTGTGCGATAACACGTGTTGGTTCATCCAGTGCTGTCATGTACATATAGAGCACATAGCGAAGTCCACTAGCACATCCACGCACGCCATGAGCCAAATGCAACCATCCTTGTGGGGTCTTTATAGGATGCGGTCCTTCTCCATTCTTCACCTCCATGATGGTGTGATAGTGTCTCAAATTGATGATTTTCTCTTCTTTGATTTCCGCATGAGTAATGTCATCTACCAATGCCCAACCGATACCACCGCCTGAACCGGCATCTATAAAACCATCTTGCGGACGTGTATAAAAAGCATATTTGCCATCAACAAATTCCGGATGAAGCACCACATTACGCTGTTGACTCTTTGTTTTCAAATCAGGCAAGCGATCCCAATGGATGAGATCTTTGGTTCGACCAATCGCTGCTGTAGCGGTAGCAGCACTCAAATCGTTCGGACAAGTATCGTCGTGACGTTCAGCACAAAACACTCCATACACCCAACCATCCTCATGTTGTGTGAGTCTCATGTCGTATATGTTCGTCGCCGGAACCAAATCATCGGGCATCGTAACAGGAGTTGGCCAAAACTTAAAGTTGTCTATACCGTTCGGACTCTCTGCAATAGCGAAGAAGCTCTTACGGTCTGCACCCTCAACGCGAACCATCAACACGTATTTTCCATTCCATTTAATAGCACCACTGTTCATGGTTGCATTCATCATAATGCGTTGCATCAAATAAGGATTGGTCTGTTCGTCGAAATCATATCGCCACTCCAAAGGAGTATGTTCAGCTGTCAAGACTGGATATTTATATCTTGTATAAATGCCATTCCCCCACTCTTCCGGCACATTCGGGCGCTTCAAAAGTTCTTGATGATGCTGTTTCAAAAGCTCTACTTTCTCCTTAGAATTCTTCATTACGTATGTGTTTTTATTTAATATCGTTTACAAACAAGGTCTTCTTCAGCTTATAAAAGGCCTTAAAATCATTCTCTGTGGCATGGCCGGGGCTAGTCATATAGCACTCTTTGGCATTATCCCACGCATTACGCCAAAAAAGTACATAGCTAATAGGATAATCTTTGATAGCCGGCCACAATGTTTGGGAAAACCAATCAGCGTAAGGTAGCCCTTGACAACCTGTCTCTGTGAATGCAATAAGCTTATTCTCTTGCTTCCCAAGGGCTGCCAATTCATCTAGACATTGCTTCACCGACAGCTGATACTTGGCGTTGTCTTTATCAAATTCATAGATATCAATACCCAACAAATCCACATATTGATCACCGGGATAATATTTCATGAAATCATCGTAACCTACATTTGGAGAATAAGCCCATACGAGATTGTCACATCCCATGCTTACCAACCGCCTGTAAAGCACTCGATAAAGCTGCTGGTATTCCTCCGGTGTGCAGCTATTACTGCCCCACCAAAACCATCCACCCGACATTTCATGGAACGGACGGAATATTACCGGGACTAAATTTCCTCCCTTATCTTTCAGTGATAGGATAAAATTACCAACCTTATCAACCCACTCCCTCATCTTAGCACGATGTGTACCATGAGGCAAAGAAGCTTTCACCGCATCGCCACTAGGATCCCATGCCGTCTTTTCGGTCACAGGATTATCAGGATGCCAACTCAATGTTACAATACCACCTCTGGCATGTTGGGCTATGATTTCCTCTCTCATCCGGTCGAAAGACACTCCATCCAAGTTTTCTTTTCGCCCTAATTCCAATTTACCTAAGTCGAATCCCATCACAGCTGGATAGTCTCCACAGACATCTTTCACATCAGAACGTCCTGTATCCCACTTCCATGTACGTCCATATACAGGGTCGTCTTGATGTCCAATCATAATCCCTTTCTTCTGAATCTTCTTCAATCGAAAGATTAATTTCTCTGCCGGAGTATTGCTCCCTAAGGCTATTGTACTCATAAACATCATGCCCCAAAACAGTGATAGATGGATAAATTTCATACTAACAAGTTATTTTTTCAATAAATGTGCAATCAACCAACCCTGCCATTCGTCCCATTGCTCTTGGTACCAAAAGTGACCAGTCTGTTGATATACGCTCAATTCCTTTTCTGCTTGAATGGTGTTATAAAGACCATAAGATGATGTCGGCGGAACAACCTCGTCGTTGTAACCGAACGAATACCATCCCGGAACCTGAATACGACGGGCAAAGTTCACACCATCATAATATCTTGCACCCTCCAATTTCTTCTTATCTACACCTTTATTATGATAGAAGTAATGTGGCCAACCGCCTGCCACACCGTGCAGTTCGGCCTCATAATCGCACATAGCATCGTGTACCGCAGCCAAGAAAGTAACACGCTTATCCAGCGCAGCCACCGCCAACGACAGGAAACCACCTTGACTTGCCCCCGTTACTCCAAGTGTCTTACCATCCCAAGCTGCCAACGAAGCAATATAATCTACAGCTCTGACAGCCCCCGTTACCACTCGCTTATAGTAATTTTGATTCGGTTCGTCCAAGTTTACAGACCAATAATTATTCAAAGCTCCTTGCAAAAGACGGTCGTAAACTTCTTGTTTCATTGTCACAGGAATACCATGTACACCGATTTCCAGCACAATACATTTACCCGGAGCTGTATAGGTGTCACCACCATAAGGACGGACACCGGCTCCTGGTACGCGCAACAGAGCAGGGTATTTACCATCGGCTACCGGCACAGATAGGATACCATACATTCTACTTTGAGAAGAATTATTGGTAAAGCTCACCTCGTATACATTCATATCTTTGGTACACCGCTCAGGCAGCAACACTTTTGTAGGATTCAAATCGTTCTTCCTAACATCGGCCAAAGCATTGCTCCAGAACTTATCAAAGTCTACAGGACATTGCGCATAAGGCTTCACCTGCTCAGGCGAAAAGGCTGCCGTGCACAATCCAGTGTATTGTTTACCGGCTATCGTAGCCATGGCCTTCACACGATAGAAACCGGGCTGCGTCATCGTTCCGCTCACACGAGTTGTTCCGTTCTTCAAGGTTACAGTCCGTTTCACCGTCGGATACATGTCAGGTCCAGCTTCTAAGTCTACCTTCACATCATCCATCAAGGTACTAGATTTCAATACTTGTACAGTAAATACCGCTTTTTCGCCAACACGATAGTTCCAATCTTGATGGTCAGGTTGTACCATCACAACGATATTGTTGCCTCTAATCTGTGCCTGCATAGGCACAAAACCTAGCAAACACAGTGTAAGAAGACTTATTATTTTGTAGTAGCTTGTCATTTTCATTTCATCAATCTAAAGGCTATCACATCTCTTGCAGGAACATCTACGACCATACTTACTTGATCCTTTTTGCTCGTCTTGCCAACAATCTTGTGTTTCCATAGGTCTCGTACCTTATATATATTATCAGCAAAATCCGTCGTTCGTCCCGAAACATCATCTTTCACACCGCTCAACCGGCACCAATTCAACTGTACTTTAGTAGCTCTTTTAGAAACATTCAGAAGTGTGAAAGCCCAATCTCCATTAGCCAATGGTTTGAGCCAAAAGGCTACTCCTTGTTCGTCTTTGAAGTGATATCCCTGCACACACAGGCTATCTTGGTCTATAGCTATCAATTCCTTATTCTCTAAAATGCCCTTTGTGTCAACGGACATATGCCGGATATCGTTACCGATAATTAGTGGAGAAGCCATCATACACCACATAGTGAAATGTGCCCTATCCTCATTCACGGTCATACCATTGCCCACTTCCAACATATCAGGGTCGTTCCAATGCCCCTTACCGGCGTAAGCCCTCAAGGTATCATTATAATTAACACACTGCATAACACCAAATTGAGTATAGGTAGGAAATACACGCAAGCTATCAAAATCGCACCAAATATCAGGTGTCGTACGCCAAGAATGCCCCACTTCTCGTGCCCATTTCCAAGGCCGACTGCTTCCCCACTCGCACATACTCAACAAAATGGGACGACCAGCAGCCCGCAAAGCATCACTCATCAACTGATAAGCACCACGCGGATCAATATTCGTAGTATTACACCAATCATACTTCAAATAGTCGATACCCCATCGGGCATATTGCAAAGCATCCTGATATTCATGTCCCAAACTGCCGGGCATACCACCACAAGTTTCTGTTCCGGCATCCGAATAAATACCAAGTTTCAAGCCTTTTGAATGTACATAGTCGGCCAAATACTTCATTCCATGAGGGAATTTCGCCGAGTCAACCTGTATAAAGCCATTAGCATCGCGCTTTCCATGCCAACAGTCGTCTATATTAATATAGGTATAACCGGCATCTTTCAGTCCGGAAGACACCATCACATCGGCAATACCCATGATAATATCTTCATTGATATTTCCCTGAAACTTATTCCACGTGCTCCAGCCCATCTGTGGTGTATCAGCCAAATGTTCCCACTTTTGGGCACAAGACGGAAGAACGATGGTCAAAAGTAACAACAAATAAAACAGTTTGGTCTTCATTTCTATTTTCCAAGTTAGATACTTACGATTTGTTTAGGTTATAAGTTGATTCTACAACTCGCTTTTTTCTATTTGCAAAGATAAAACAAACAAATTCAAAAAACTGACACTTTCTTGCCCGATGTTTTGCAATTTTTGCAAAATGAATTTATCATCTAAATAGCACCAAAAAGACTATCAAGTAACAACTTCTTTATCATCCTCTTCCCTATTCTGCAAACACAGGTTCCCTACATACACGATTCTACGCCTCATAACAGCAGATGCTATGCATTCAACCCATTCAAAGACTCTATCCACCAAAGGCTAGACTATCAGCACAGTTAATGATACTATTTTATCAAACAATAATACTTTGTTACCCCACATAGCTAAAGAAAGACTCTCTATACTCTCTTTCAAACCTATACAAAGCCTCTATAAACTCACAAACTAGCCAACTCGTCTATTTATAAACTTGTCAACTATCAGAATGCAAAGCCATGGCAACAATGCTGTATAGGCTTTGCAGCATTGCTGAATGGACTAGGCAGTACTATTGCCAAACCTTTGCAGCAAATGAAGTCTTTCAACTTTTAAGTCAGAGATGAGGACTTTTTTAGTGAGATATTGACTATACGAAATAGCAAATCCATAAAAACAAGTTCTCAAGTAACCCAGTTTGAAGTAAAATACACAAAAAAAAATTGTTGTCGAAAGAGCCACTGCCACAATTTATTCGTACTTTTGTCATCAAATGACCAAGAACTTATGTATAAGAAAATAGTACTGACACTCGCTGTCTTCATGTGTTTTGGACTCAATGGACATGCTGTTCTTAAAGAGAAAGATTTAGCCAACACGCTATCTATATTGCGCACCGAGTTGACCAACTACCACTCCGAGCTTGAAAAAAGAGCCGGCCTGCAGAAGGAACAACAACAGCAAGTGCGCGACAACATCATGACGGCATGGGGCAAAAGTAACCAAAATGCACTGATGCTCTATTCGCAAAAGCCTGAATATGTATTCGATTTGACTTACGCATGCCACGAAGCTACCAAGCAATACCGTACGTTTAAGGAATCCGTCATGCCTTTCAGATTGTTCTTGAAGAAGACAAACCAAGAGATTTCGCGCTACGATAGCTTGATAACAAGTCTTAGTAGCATGTACACCGTCAACCTCTCGGAGCGTTCTAAAATAGACCGTAATGTATGTTTGACGCTTGCTGTCAACATCAGACATACCCTAAAAGACAATTCCGAACAGTTTACGGAATACATTAAGTATTACAAAATGACGGAGGAACATCTTCGCAATCTGGACCACTACGCCAACAAACGGTATTCAGACATACAAAACAGTATCTTCAGCAATTCGGGTACCAACTATTTGGAAGTATTGTCAAGGCTCAAAAAGAATTGGATAGAAACCAAAGAGACGGTTGAAACCAAGTATTTTATCAAGTCGAAGACAATTTCACAATGGGACCTCAAGTTCATGATAGGACTGTTTATCAGTATCCTTTTCTATGGAGCTATCGCCTTGGCTCTCAACATATTGGTCATTAGATTCCTCATACCGAAACGCCTGTGCACGCCTTCTTTCCTCGAAAAGCGCAATTGTGTGATGCTATCAACGAGTGTTATCTCACTTGCTATCATACTAGGTGTCGTGCGATTTACGGTCGACCAAAACTTTATCTATATGGCTAGCGGTCTCATGGTAGAATATATGTGGTTGCTAGGTGTTATTCTTATCTCCCTACTCTTACGACTCGACGGCAATCAAATCAAAAGCGGATTCCAGATTTATTCCCCTATTATGCTTATTAGCTTTATCGTGATAGCTTTCCGAATTACTTTGATGCCGAACGATGTAGTAAACTTGAGCTTGCCACTTATCCAGCTTTTATGTACTTTATGGCAATGGTACGTCATCAGAAAACACAATAACAATATTCCCAAAAGCGATGTATTCTACACCTATTGTTCGCTCCTCGTCTTCTCACTATCAGTAATCAGTTCATGGATAGGTTATGTATTGTTCAGCGTACAAATATTGATTTGGTGGATGATGCAGCTCACTTGCGTCCTTACCATCACCTGTTTGTCAGGATGGCTCAGAGAATATTCACGTAGAAAAGGTATCATGCAGCAGCCTATTACAAAGACATGGTTCTTTAGGCTCGTCTATTCGGTCTTGCTACCAACGCTAGGTGTACTCTCAGTCATGATCGCTATCTATTGGGCTGCAGACGTCTTCAATCTGAGCGATACTACTAAACGCATCCTCACACAAGACTTTATACATACCACAAACTTCATGGCTAGCATCTCAACGGTGGCACTGGTCATCATCTTATACTTCCTTTTTGCGTATATCAACCATACATCGCAAGGCTTTCTGTACCATCATTTCGAACAGAGTGACCCTTCTACAGCCGCCAGTCGCATGGTTATGGCCAAGAATGTCATCCAAGTTGTCGTGTGGGGAACATGGTTGCTCATCAGTTTGAGCATCTTCCACGTCAGCAACACATGGTTGGTTGTCATCACAGGTGGTCTTTCTACCGGTGTCGGTTTTGCCTCTAAAGACATTCTGGAGAATATATATTATGGTATATCATTGATGGCCGGACGTATCAAGGTAGGCGATTACATAGAGTGCGATGGTATCCGTGGCAAGGTAAGTTCCATCAGTTACACCTCTACCATGATTGAGGCTACCGACGGAAGTGTCATTGCTTTCCAAAACAGTCAGCTCCTTACAAAGAACTATAAGAACATAACAAAGAACCATGGATACGAACTTGACGTTTTGGAAGTGGGTGTGGCATATGGCACAAACATTGCGGAGACAAAGAATATTCTCATCAATGCCATTCAGAAATTAGGTATTACCGATCCTGCTCGACCTGTCAAAATAGTATTGACTCAGTTCGATGACAGTTGTATCACACTGAAAATATTGGTTTGGGTGAACGTACTTACCCATTTTGGTGATGATGGTATTATTATGGAATGCATCTATGAGACACTCAATGCCCACGGTATAGAGATTCCATTCCCACAACGTGAAGTACGTATATTGAATACTTCCAACAAAGAA
This sequence comes from Prevotella sp. C0026C3, assembly GCF_056590795.1. NCBI lineage: Bacteria > Pseudomonadati > Bacteroidota > Bacteroidia > Bacteroidales > Prevotellaceae > Prevotella > Prevotella sp. C0026C3. Next base: position 75,363 of record NZ_JBWPWW010000008.1, read on the forward strand.
GAAGCCGAAGCTATCAGCCTGAAACAAGAATAAAACACTTGCAAATTAGTCTCAAAATGACTACTTTTGCATAAAACAATCATCTAAGATGTCTAATAATCAACAACAACCCATATTCATTGCGGGACCATGTGTGATAGAGTCGCAAGAACTCTTGGACACCGTTGCGCAAGAAATTATCAGAATCAACAAAACATTAAATACTCAAATCGTATTCAAAGCATCTTTCGACAAAGCCAATCGCACCTCACTACACTCGTTCAGGGGACCGGGATTGGAGAAAGGTTTGCAAATGTTGACACAGGTAAAAGAACGTTATGGGCTGAAAATTACCACTGATATACACGAAAGTTATCAAGCCGAAGCTGTAGCAGAGGTGTGTGATATTCTTCAGATTCCAGCATTCTTATGCCGCCAAACCGACCTTTTGATAGCAGCGTCCCGCACCGGACGCATCGTCAACATCAAGAAAGCACAGTTCTTAAGCGGCAATGATATGCGCTTCCCCGTACAGAAAGCACTCGAAAGTGGGGCTAAAGAGGTGTGGCTTACAGAACGAGGTAACTCATTTGGATATAATAATTTGGTTGTTGACTTCCGCAATATCCCGGACATGAAAGAAATAGTACAGACTGTCATTATGGACTGTACGCACAGCGTTCAACGTCCCGGAGGGGGAAATGGAAGTACAAGTGGAGACCGCAAATTCGTACCGGCAATGGCTAAAGCAGCCAAAGCATTCGGTGCAACGGGATACTTCTTTGAGGTACACCCTACTCCCGACCAAGGCTTATCAGACGGCCCGAACATGCTGGAATTGCATAAATTAGAATCACTTATCAAGGAATTACTCTAATGGAAAAAGATACTATCAACGATATACAGCGCGAACAAATAAGACAATGGGGCGAACAATGCATCAAAGATGAAGCAGAAGCCTTGTTGGAATTGATTCCCCAACTAGACCATAACTTTGAAGATGCTGTGAATATGATGTACCATTGTCACGGGAAAATCATTATCACCGGTGTAGGAAAAAGCGGTAATGTGGGTGCAAAGATAGCTGCCACACTGGCAAGTACGGGCACACCGGCTTTCTTTATCAATCCTTTGGATGTGTACCATGGCGATTTAGGTGTCATGACACAAGACGATGTGGTGCTGGCACTCAGCAATTCGGGGCAGACAGACGAGTTGCTTCGCTTCATTCCTGTGGTACTCCACATGAACGTTCCCATCATTTCGATGACCTGTAACGAGAACTCTCTCTTAGCCAAATACAGCAATGCACATATCAAAGTGCATGTGAAGAAAGAGGCATGTCCGCTAAATTTGGCTCCCACAAGTAGTACAACGGCTGCTTTAGCCATGGGAGATGCGCTGGCAATTGCCCTAATGCAAGTGCGAGGATTCCAATCTAGAGACTTCGCACAATTCCATCCCGGAGGCGAACTTGGCAAACGGCTGCTCACAACAGCAGAAGATGTGATGCGTAGCAACGATATGCCTATCATCTCGGAATCGGCACATTTGGGCGAAGCCATTATTGATGTGAGCAAAGGAAAACTAGGTTTGGGTATCTCATTGCAGGACGGTAAGGTTTCAGGATTGATTACCGACGGGGATATTCGACGCGCCATGGAAAGATGGCAAGCCGACTTTTTCAATCATACAGTCAGTGATATTATGACCCGTGAACCCAAGATGGTATTGCCGGAAACTAAGATTACCGAGGTTCAACGTATCATGCACAAATATAAGATACACACTGTTCTAGTGACAGACAACGAAAAGAAACTCCTTGGTGTAGTAGATCATTATAGTTGTATGATTTAAAAAGGAGAATGTCTTTACCCAAATATCATATCCAACGCTTTATAATTATCTGTGCATATCTCTTTGTTTACAGCTGGGGATATGCACAGTCTAGTGATTCTCTAGTCGTTCAGCACTTGCGGAACTATGGAATAAAGTTCTCTCACAACAATTCCGTAACACTCTTAATGACCGGACAAGAGAAATTTGACGATTTATTCAAAGCTGTTCGTCAAGCCAAACAATCCATCCATCTAGAATATTTCAACTTCCGCAACGACTCTATTGCCAATCAACTTTTCGACCTTTTGACCGAGAAAGCAAAGGAAGGAGTGGAAGTGAGAGCCTTATTTGATGCTTTCGGAAACTCTTCTAACAATAAACCCTTAAAGAAACGACATCTCAAAAAAATACGAGAAAACGGCATAGAAATCTACGAATTCGATCCATTAAGGTTTCCATGGATTAATCATGTCTTCTCTAGAGACCATCGAAAGATTGTAGTCATCGATGGAAAAATTGCCTATACAGGAGGTATGAACGTCGCCGACTACTACATAAACGGAACAAAAGTTGTAGGCGAATGGCACGACATGCACTGTCGTATAGAGGGAAATGAGGTGAATACGCTACAAAGTATTTTCCTCAGAATATGGAATAAAACCACCAATCAAGACATTCACGGAGCGCAATACTTCAGAGGAGGTGAATCTACAGATGATTTCCAAGGACTCAAACCAGACACCACCGCTACCGCCTATCACAAGATGGTGGGCATTATCAACCGAGAACCCGTACGCTCGAACGAGATAATACGCGAGTTCTACACCTCTGCCATCCAGTCGGCACGCGATAGTATTAAGATTATCAACCCCTACTTTACTCTAAATCACCGCATTAAGAAGGCATTAAAGAATGCCGTCAAGCGTGGCGTCAAGGTCGAAATCATGCTCAGTATCAAGAGCGATATTCCGCTAACTCCCGACTGTGGCTTCTACAATGCGCACAAACTGATGAAACACGGATGCAATATTTGGATGTACAAGCCGGGATTCCACCATACGAAAATCATCATGGTAGACGGCAAGTTGTGCACAGTAGGCAGTGCAAACCTCAATGCAAGAAGTCTCAATTGGGACTATGAGGAAAATGCTGTCATCGTAGATTCATGCACAACCAGGCAGTTAAGCAATCTATTTGATGTAGAGAAGAAAGATTGTTTCAAACTTACTGAAGCGGAATGGAATCATTGGCGCACCGGTTGGCAGAAATTTAGAGGATGGTTTGCACACTTATTGGCGCCCTTTCTCTAAAAAAGATACATGCAAATCGAGTTATTGTAAGATTTTTAATATATTTGTAGCATGAATAGACACGAAGCTTCAGGCAGACCCAAAATTGCCATCATAGACAACAACACCTTAGCTATTCTAGGGCTCAAACAAATACTTCAAAACGTCATGCCCATCATGACGATAGAAACTTTCAGCAATTTCGACGAATTGGAGAACAACAATACTGACGGTTTCTTCCACTACTTCGTATCCATTAAAATCGTATTGGAGCATAGAGCGTTTTTCTTGGAACGCAAGCAAAAGACCTTTGTACTTACCACTTCCAGCGATCCCAATTCCCAACTAAGCGATTTCCGCTGTCTGAGTATCAACGTATCCGAAGACCAACTCATCAAATCGCTTCTCATGTTAGCGCAACATGGACATTCACATGGAAAGAATTTACCTCCCATGCCCAACGTGTTGAAGGCTAAAATTCTATCAGATCGTGAGATAGAAGTGTTGTCATTAGTAGCTCAAGGCTACATCAATAAAGAGATTGCCGACCAATTAAATATCGGTATGACAACTGTGATTACACACCGAAAGAACATCCAAGAGAAACTTGGACTCAAGAGCGTGTCGGCTCTGACCATCTACGCAGTAATGCACGGATACGTAGATATCAATAAGATTTAATATTCCTAGCAAGTTACAACTTGACAGAAGATATGTCTACCAAGTTGTTTACAATTGCATAAATAGTAAGTCCGGCTGGACTATGTATCTGCAATTTACGCGCGATATTGCGTCGATGCGTAATAACCGTATTGATAGAGATACACAGATGGTCGGCAATTTCCTTATTAGTCATACCTTGTACTAGACTAATAATAACTTCTTTCTCGCGCTCACTCAACAAATCCCCACTATCAGGATTCTGCTTTATCATATTGGAAATCTTCACCGTGACGTCGCTTTGGCGTGCTTTCTTCTCCAATCTCCTGATAGCCGGCGTGAATATCTCATCTTCCACACGAGCATGTTGAGCCAGCCACTCCTCATTATTATAAATATCGTACAATGCAGCCGTTAATTGGTTGTTGTGCAATCCATCACTCGGCAAATACTTGATGATGATATTCTTCAATTCTCTCAACTTTACATCGGTCTGTCCATGATGCTTCGAGTAAGTCTCAATATCATAATTTGTATCGGCCTCATTGTTCAAAAGAGAATGCACGTATGGGAAAACAGTCTTCTCCTCATACGTCATGTGCGAGCGAATGGCATGTGCATATTCATCGTACAACTTCATGATGAGTCGTGCCAAATTATCCTTCTCGTCCAATGCGTTCATGAGTTGCTGGCGCATAAATGGCAGTTGGAAATCCAGATAGTAAGCATGTGACGCACGCAGATACTGAATCAATGTAGGGATAGATAGTCGGTCGGCATCGTCATAATCCCGATAACCATTAATAGCAAAATTGATAACAGCCAAGAAAGTATAGGTATCGACATTTTGATCTTCACAAACTTCCTGCACAGTCTTGTCTCCAAAACCAAGGTTTATGCCAAAGGCTCCTAGACTTTGGAGTATATTATAATTATCTCTGATAATCGAAATCAGCCGGTCACCGGATTCATACATCTTTTGATTCTTCATCTGTAAAATGCTATTTACATGTTAACAACCTGCTCAAAGACTCCTTTCATCTTCGGCCTATAATGTCTTTTACCTTCAGCATACATCTCGCTGAGATTGCTGCAAGGCTCTTTCACCAATATTGCCATACGTCGGCAGCAATACTGCATAGCCTTAACAGAAATGCTGGCACGGCCTTGCAGCAACATCAGCTCTGTGCCTACCATTTGCTAATTACTTTTGATTACGCCCGCCTCTAAACATCCTCACGGAAGAATACTTATCATCAAACACGTCAAAAGCCATATTATAAATTGCAAAATAACAAAAAAAACACGATTCGCACAATCATTATAATTAGGTAAATTTCTATTACACCTGTTATACAATAGGCCTATTTTCAACTCAGCATACCTATATATGATGATTATATCAATTACCGAGTTATAAGTATTGACACATCTTATAAAAGCTACTACCTTTGCAATCAGATAAATATATGAATGGATTGCAGATGTAACAAGAGATACGGTGATAGTTACCACTATTGATTTACCAAGTCGGACACCCATCAATACTAGAAGACTTGACAAAGAATAAAGCAACTAGAAATCCGTATCTCTTTTTATTTTAACATCTCTACCCTACTCCCTCACGACTATGGTATTAAATAAAACAAGTGAGCTCGGTAACAATACCAAGCCCACTCTCTCATAATTCTTAACTTTAATAAAACTCACACTGTCGCGCTTGACAGCATATAAAAACTTCTATACTATTTTTTTGCATTAAAATTGCCACCAATGCTTTTTCTTAGGCATCTCATCTTCTTGATACATCCCCTGCGACAAACGCTCACGCATGATGTCGTTGAAAGTCTTATGGTCGTGTATCATGTGATAAATCTGCCCCCAATCGGGCAATCCACCGAGGTTTCTATCGTCAATAAACATCTCCACTTTGAGTTTACGAGAGAAATGGTTGTTCTTTTCTTCTTCCTCTTCCGGATAGTCCCGATTGACTGCATAAAACTCCACTCCACGCTCACGACACCAATTAACGGCATCATCTAGAAGTTTTCCCTCTCTGACACTCCAAAGAATCAGCCGATGCTGGTCTTTAATGAGCATCTTGAGCGTCTCTGTTGCGAAAGGCAATTCTTCTCCTATCTCAGGATATTTATGCTCGACGATAGTACCGTCGAAATCTACTGCTATTGTCATCTATTCTATTTAAAGTCTAATCTGTATTATCATATAATTACCGCTTGATGGAATTATCGTCCTTCTTTCCGTAATGACTGTTCGAATAGTTGCCATAACTACCATAAGAACCATAAGTGCCATATTGCCCATAAGAGCCATAGGAATCATACTTACCATTGCCATAACGTGCGTACTTACCATACTTCGCATATTTACCATAGCCATAGTAATAGCCATACTTGCGCTTTGACATATCAATACCATTGATAGCTACGCACATATTCGGCATTTTATTCTCATTATGGAGAGAATTGATAAGGCCAAAGCTTTCTTTTGCAGTATAGTCAGCTCTACATACATAGACTGTAGCATCTCCTACTCTACTGATTTGGAGCGTATCTGTTACCAATCCAATAGGTGCTGTATCGATCAATACATAATCATACATACCCTTCAGAATATTGACAACCTTATCAAGACTCTCGCGTGCTAAAAGTTCAGCAGGGTTTGGAGGAATAGGTCCGGCCATTAATAAATCCAAGTTCTCATGTACTCCCGAACGGAGTGTCTGTGCCTGTATCATCTCTTGGGTCGGCTCTTCCTTAACCAAAATATTGGTTATACCATGGTGATGATCGTCAATTTCGAAGAGCTCAGCCAAACGAGGTTTACGCACATCAAGTCCTATCAAAACAACCTTCTTGCCTAGCAAAGCAAACGAAACGGCTAAGTTGGCAGCCAAGAAAGTCTTACCTTCACCAGATGTAGTAGAAGTAAAGATGATTGTTTTCTGCCCCTCGCGTAGCATAAACTGCAAATTGGTACGCATGCTACGGAAGACTTCTTCCATCAAATTGTTCTTATTTTCATGCACGACAACGTCGCCACGAGTCTTAATCGTATCACTTGACACAGGAATATCACCAAGAATAGGCAAACGAGTCAGGCGTACAACATCCTGATGTCCCTCTATACGATATTTGAAGAACTGCATAACAACCAATACCAAAGCAGGGATACCTATCGCCAATATCAATGATATCAAGAGAATCATGGCATTCTTGGGACTTATCTTGCCTATGGTCTCAGGTGCATCTATCATCTTACCCTTGTCGGCTGTGGCTGCCAAAGAGATAGAGTTTTCCTCTCTCTTTTGGAGTAACATCAAATACAAACCGGACTTAACTTCCTGTTGACGACCAATCTGAGTCAACATACGTTCTTGTTCGGGCGATGCTCCTACCTCACCACTATATCTACGGTACTCAGAAGCCACAGCATTGCGCAGCAACTGCATGTTTCTACGAGCTTGAGCCATAGCCTTTTGGATACTGAGCAACAACTCATCAAGCTGTGCTGTCAATGGAGTTACCGTCGGGCTGGTCTCTGATGCGCTTCTCAACAATCTGTTTCTTTCCAATACAATCTCATTATATTTTTGGATAAGAGCTGTTGTGCTCTCATCTTTCAAACCTACATTAGAAGGCAATGGCTGATATCTATTACCCGATTCGTGTAGAGTTGCATTTAGCTCGTTGAGCAAAGCCATCTGGGTATTAGCCTCTACTAACTTTTGGCTGAACTGATCTTGATTGGCCACAGACTGTGTAGCATTCAATTTTAGTTCCACCATATTGTTGTTACGCTTGTAAGATTCCAAAGCACCCTCAGTATTTCCAAGCTCTGCATTAATCTTTTCTAGACGGCTATTAATGAATTCCTCTGTACGAACAGCAATCTCGTTCTTATCTTCATTAGCCTGTAGATTATAGCATTCTATCAACTGATTCAAATAATCTCGGCCACGTTCGGGCAGTTCATCGTTCAAAACGAGCTGTGCAATGGTGGTCATTTTAGAAGTTTGGCTAACCGCCAATCTCTGTACATACTTGTTAGCTACATTCTTAGGTGACTCTACCACAGCCTTTGATACGGTCATCTTTTTCTTTGGATTCTCCACATATGCATGGTTCTTTTCAAAACGCAAGATACCTACTTTCGTAGAAATCTTAGCAGGAAGTGATTTCAGTACCTCATCAATACTAAATGGTCCTTCCACGACCTCATCTTTGTAGACAGCATAATATTCACCGGTAATATGATAACTTCCATCAGATGCCTTTTCCAGCTCCAACTGAATAGGGAATACCAACTTATCCAGATACTTCCAATCCATATCTACATTGACCGGTTGATTCTTGTATAAAAGGTTATCTTTCACCTTACCTATACTATAATAGGTCGTATATAGCTTCAAATTCTTAACAGTTCGCTCCGCAATAGAATGGGAAGACAAAATCTCCATTTCATTGTCTATACCATTAGAATTGGACATCATACCCAAATAAGTAATATTCTGCAAAGCGTTACCTCCACCACGTCGGTTGTTGTCATCGTCTTTGATGAGCAACTTAGTCTGCGATTGGTAGATAGGAGTAGCATATCTCAGATATACCAAAGCGACACCAATACAGATAATAAGCGACACAAGGAACCATTTCCAATTTAAGACTAATGTCGTGTAGAGGGCTAGAAAGTCAAATGATGACTGTTCTTCTTGTTCCTGTACCTGTGCATTTTCTGGAACAACGGTCTTTTTCTCTTCCATTATTAAATATTATCTAATTATTTTTATTCGTAATTAATTCTGAGAGATTCGCATGAGATACTGTCCGTACCCATTCTTTATCATAGGCTTAGCCAGCTCTGCCACCTGCGCTTTGGTTATCCAACCATTCTGCAAAGCAATCTCTTCAAGACAAGCTATCTTGAGCCCCTGCCTCTTTTCTATAACCTCAATAAAGGTACTAGCCTCACTCAAACTATCATGAGTTCCGGTATCAAGCCAAGCAAAACCACGTTGTAATGGTTTCACCAATAGTTTGTCCTGTCCCAGATATTCTTGATTGACAGTCGTTATTTCCAATTCTCCACGCTCACTAGGCCGAATGTTTTTAGCGATTTCAACCACTGAATTAGGATAGAAATACAGCCCAACTACCGCATAATTGCTCTTAGGATGCTCTGGTTTCTCCTCTATACTTAGACATTTTCCAGATCTATCATCAAACTCAGCAACCCCATAACGCTCTGGATCATTCACATAATAGCCGAAGACACTAGCCTTGTTACGCTCCTCGGCATCTTTCACACTTTGATGCAACAACCCCGTTAAGCCGGCGCCATAGAATATGTTATCGCCCAACACAAGACACACACTGTCTGTACCAATAAACTCTTCACCGATAATAAATGCTTGTGCCAATCCGTCGGGACTAGGCTGCTCGGCGTATTCAAAATTTACTCCAAGCTCATGACCATCGCCAAGCAACCGTTTGAAACCGGGTAAATCGTACGGGGTAGATATGATTAATATATCCTTAATACCTGCAAGCATGAGCACAGATATGGGATAATAAATCATAGGTTTATCAAAGATAGGAATCAATTGCTTACTGATTCCCTTCGTAATCGGATAAAGACGCGTACCCGAACCGCCTGCCAATACAATTCCTTTCATATTAATATGCTTGTTTATCCGGTATAACGAATCCTATTGCAGTCTTCATGATAATCTTAATATCCAACCAGAATGACCAATGTTCGATATACCATATATCTCGTTTAATACGTTCCTCCATTTGCCACAGTTCCTTGGTCTCACCTCTAAAACCTGTTATCTGAGCCCAACCGGTAATTCCGGGTTTACTAAAGTGCCTAACCATGTATTTATCTATCAAATCACGATACACATCTGTATGGTAAAGCATATGTGGACGAGGCCCAACGATACTCATATTTCCTTTCAACACATTGAAAAACTGCGGTAATTCGTCAATATTTGTCTTGCGCATGAAATTACCAAAGGCAAACTTTCGCGGATCATCCTTCGTAGCTTGCTGCTTATCAGAATCTGCATTAACGTGCATGGAACGGAATTTCAAGCAATTAAAGGTCTGACCATTCAGTCCTGTACGTTGTTGTTTGAACAGCACAGGGCCCGGACTCTGTAATTTGATGCACATAGCAATAATGGGATACATCAGCCCAATAAACACACAAGCCACCGAACTCACACACAAATCAAACGCTCTTTTTACGAATTTATTGAGTGGCGACGAAAGTGGTTCCATATAATTGGTAAATAATTCTGTATCTCCGAAATGCTCAGCTTTCAATTTCAACCTGAAATTACCAAACATTCTAGGTACATAATAGAAATGGGTAACTGTACGATCGCAAAATTTCATGATATTGATAATCTCCTTATAAGCATCATGAGACAGACAACAAAAGACATCATCAACACCTAAATTCTGTGATTCCGAAGCAATTTTTTCATTTAACTCTTCGAGACCACCCAAACGTTTAAGCTTTTCCGGACATTTGGCAATCTTTCGTTCGGCATAATATCCCACCACTCGGTAACCGGTAGACGGATCTTTCATCAAGTCGTTGTATAGTACAAGCACTGCAGGATCATGCCCAATAAACAGCACCGTACGCGTGTTGCGCCCCATTTGGCGATAATGCTTCAACAACACTCGCTGTATAAGACGTGTTACCATGAGAAAGAAGAAGACCGCGGGGAACAACAGTAGCAAACAATACAAGTCCTGCTCCTGCACACCTATCATTCTCAACATCACGTACATCACTACTGCTTGGCATGCACTCAGTTTGACCCCCCTGCTCAATATGTCTTCAAAGTTTACCCTACGCAAATGAATGATGGTATGATACAACTTTTGGCTAACCAACATCGAGAAGTTGGCTACCAGCAATGTCATCTTTGTTGCGACATGGAAAAATGATGGTACAAAATTTGGCATAAGCACTATAAATGCCCATAATGTAACATTCAACACCAAAAAGTCGCCAATCGCAACTAAAATTCTTATAAGGTCATTTCTGTTTCCAGACTGCTTCATACCAAAAACTGAACGAATGATTATTCAATCTCTAATTTGTCGCAAAGATAAACAAAAATACATAAAGATTCATGTGTTCACTTAAAAACTTTTATTCAGAGCATATTCTTTTTATAATACATCACTAGAATTTCACTGCAAAGACACTCCAACATCCCTGCAAAAACGCTTCAGCAAAATTGAAAAAGCTATACAGCATCACTGCCATCACACTGCAACCTGATAGTCGAGGAATTTACAAGTAGCCAAACAGACTAGCTCTTTAATGCAAAGAACCAACCTAAAACCACAGGAAACCTTTGGTCTTTAGCTCAACTTTCACTAACTTTGCAGCAAACAAGAATAACACAATTAGAATCAACAAGATGGGAATATTTTCTAAACTTTTTAAAAGCAAGAATAGTACAGCCAAAGTGGGTGGAATGGAAGACTACATGACCTTGGTACGTGTGTATTTCCAAGCATCGCTTGCAGCCAACCTTGGTATCAACAATCTAGCGATGCTCCCCGACTTGCGCATGTTTAAATCGACCCTACACGTGCCCACAGTCAACAACAAACTCGGTATTGGCGAGCGTAACCAGTGTAAGAAGATGCTCAAAGAGCTGTATCACACTGATGACACATTCTTCAAAGAGATAGACCAAAGCATCCGCAAAAACTGCCACAAGATACAAGACGTGCAGACTTACCTCATCCAATTCCAAGGATTCACACAAGACGTGATGATGCTCATGGGCAATTTGATGAAGTTCAAACTCCGACTCCCCTCCTTCTTCAAGCGCGCTATCTACAGCATGACAGAGAAAACAGTGAGCGACGTGTTCAATAAAAACGACTACACCGATGCCGGTGTGATGAAAACCGTATTGACTATTCGCCAGTACAACAAGCGACTGGGATTCTCACAGAAATGGATTACCGACTTCGTCTACCAAGTAGTGATGCTGGCCAAAAAGGAATCACCGAACAATACAGACGAATATAAGAAATAAAAATTTACGTATTATTTGGAATAACCGATTAATTCAATTAAATTTGTAACCAAATTGTAAGTCTATGGATGCTAACGAGAAGATACTATCTCTCTTTTCTACACGTGTCAGACAGATGATTCTCCAATACATTGAAACCAAGAAGGAGAACGATAATCTGTATGCAATGGTAGACGAAAGGGACTTGCGTATCAAGCAGTTGGAAAGCCAACTGGCTCAAGCAGAAAGGAATTACAACAGCCTTAAGATGGCCAAGATGATAGAAATCACCGATGGCGATATGGAAGAAGCTAGTAAACGAGTTTCTAAATTAATTCGAGAGGTAAATAAATGTATCACGCTGCTCAGTGAAAAATAACAAGTCGTGATGGAAGAAGACAACAAAGAGAAACTACATATCAGATTACATGTCTATGATACAGAGATGTCGGTCAACATTGTTCGGGCCGACGAGAAACTGTATAGAGATGCTGCCAAACTTATCACTGATACGGTAAATACCTATGCTGAGGTTTTCAAGGGCCGTAAAAGTGATAAGGAGATTTTGTATATGGCACTGATAGACATAGCTTTACGATATGAGCGAGAAGCCGATCGCAACGATACGGCTCCTTTTAGTGAAGTTCTCAAGACATTGACTTCTGAAATTGAAGACGCGCTGAAGTAGTTTTGAGAAGCTAACACTAAAAATATACATATATACACATGACAACAATAGTTATTATAGCCATTGTGGCTCTACTGGCGGGAAGCTGTATCGGGTATACTCTTTTCCGTTATGTAATGACTGGGAAATACAAGGAAATGATTAATTCAGCAACAAAAGACGCAGAAGTAATCAAAGAAAAGAAGCTCCTTGAAGTAAAAGAAAAATTCCTCAATAAGAAGTCTGAACTTGAAAAAGAGGTTCAGCAGCGCAATCAGAAGATTCAGCAGATAGAAAATAAGTTGAAGCAAAGAGAGTTGTCGCTGAACCAACGACAGGAAGAACTTGGCCGAAAGAAGCAAGAAGTAGACCAAAACCAGCAGCGCATCGACAATGAGAAGAAGTTGTTGCAGGTAAAACAACAAGACTTAGAGAAGATGCAAGACCTTGAACGAGCAAAGCTTGAAGAACTCTCAGGCCTTAGTGCAGAGGAAGCAAAAAATCGTCTTGTTGAGAGTTTGAAAGACCAAGCCAAGCTTGATGCTGCCAGCTATATTAACGAAATCATGGACGAAGCCAAGCTCAATGCCAACCAGCAGGCCAAGAAGATTGTCATTCAGACTATCCAGCGCGTTGCTACCGAGACTGCCATTGAGAACTCCGTCAGCGTATTCCATATTGATAACGATGAAGTTAAGGGACGCATCATTGGCCGTGAGGGTCGTAACATCCGTGCCCTTGAAGCTGCTACCGGTGTTGAGATTGTCGTAGATGACACGCCCGAAGCTATCGTTATCAGTGCATTCGACCCTGTTCGCCGTGAGATTTGTCGCCTTGCTCTTCACCAACTTGTAGCCGATGGTCGTATTCATCCAGCACGTATTGAAGAAGTTGTGGCTAAAGTCAAGAAGCAATTAGACAACGAAATCATTGAAACCGGTAAGCGTACAACCATCGATTTAGGTATTCATGGACTACATCCGGAGCTTGTAAGAATCGTTGGCAAGATGAAATACCGTTCTTCTTACGGTCAGAACTTGCTGCAACATGCTCGTGAAACTGCCAATCTCTGTGCTGTTATGGCCAGTGAGTTGGGCTTGAATCCAAAGAAGGCAAAGCGTGCCGGACTGCTCCACGATATTGGTAAGGTGCCAGACGAGGAGAGCGAATTGCCCCACGCATTATATGGTGGTAAGATAGCAGAGAAGTACAAGGAAAAGCCCGATGTGGTAAATGCTATCGCAGCTCACCACGATGAAGTAGAGATGCAGAGTCTCCTCGCTCCTATCGTACAGGTTTGTGACGCCATCTCCGGGGCTCGTCCGGGGGCTCGTCGTGAAATTGTAGAAGCTTATATCAAGCGCCTCAACGACTTGGAAGCTATCGCACTAAGCTATCCCGGTGTGACTAAAACCTATGCTATCCAAGCCGGTCGTGAGCTTCGCGTCATCGTTGGAGCCGATAAGATGGACGATGCTGAAAGTGAAAAGCTATCAAGCGAAATCGCTACCAAGATTCAGAACGAGATGACTTATCCCGGTCAAGTAAAGATTACCGTTATCCGCGAGACTCGTTCTGTGGCATACGCAAAGTAAAACATCTATTTATACATACCAAAAAGAGGGTGTGTCAAAATGAAAATGCCATTTTGATAACCTTACAGTTTGAAACAATTCATTTAAAAAGACCATTTCTGTACTCGATTTTGAGTAAAGAAATGGTCTTTTTTTTGCCTTTAGAAGAACCCTACTTATAGATTGAAAGTTGTCAAGTTATTAATTTGCATTTTGACACACCCTCTTTTTGGTATTATATGATTGACGAGAGAGGCTTATACACTCCTTCTCAGATAATACTTATATGCAGAATGCCAAAAACGGGCTATAGGACGCCCCCATAAAACCTCCGAAGGGAAATACCGACTGAATCTTAAATTTCGTTTTATCTCCAGTAGATATTGTTTGTAAAGGGGTAATCCAGCAAAATGATAGCGACTATCAAAATGTCCAAAGTTCCCAGCATATAATATTTCTACCAATAGAAGTTGCCCTATATTCTCATCAGGTTCCGTGTACAAATATTGCTTATCCAGTCCTAATACTTCGTGCATAAGCCACATGATTCCCTTTGAAAATTTCAACAGATGAAGTTTTTTTATTGTTTTAGCAATATTTTCCCTATCCTTTGGAGCAATACCATATCTTAATAAATAATAATAATCTATGATTTGTCGTAGTCCTATACCCTCAAAAAAGAAATGATGCATAATATGTGAGAGCTGAAATACACTATCCATATCGGAATTGAGAACATAAATACCTTGCCCAGACGTGTTAGGAAGTTCCACAAAATTTTCAAATTGTTTGCTTTTCTGTTGCTCAAAATAGCGCCTTAATTGGATTTCATGGTATAAATTTCCCATAAATGAGGGAAAATAATGAACCTCAATAGGAGTACGACCGAAGCTAGGCCAATCGATATGATGATATTCCGGTGAGGACATAATATCTTTTTGCTTCACATAGCGAACAATATCTTTGGCACTTTTCATATCCGTCCAAACGTCTATATCACCTGGCATACGATATAAAGGGGTCGGATATAATCGGGCATTAGCCTGTCCTTTTAGTATACATGATTGGATACCATCCTGTTTAAACACCTCTGTCAGTCGACAAGCATCTTGATTTACTTGTATATTTGCTCGTTTAATCTGATCTACGGCTGCAACCCATTTGAAAATGAGTTGCCGTGATGGACGACAAATACTATCCTTAGGTAATCTTTCCAATCCCTGATACAAGATGCCAAGAATGGAATGTCGATTAGCAAATTCGTACAATCCATTCCAATCTAACTTATCTAACGCTGGTAGAGAATACTCAGTATCTAGCGCAAAACGTAGAAAATGGAGATGTAATTTTGATTGATTCATTAGTTGTTGTCTAACTGCTCATACACAGAATTCTTTGACTTAAACTCCGGAACTAATTCCTTCATCTTCTTAACTATCTTCATATCATCAAAAGTCTGTGCTATATCTATCAGATTAAGAATCTCTTGATTGATATTGCCATATTCATATTGTCGAACTTTGGCAATACGAATCTTGGGATTAAATGAAGGTAAAGTATCTTCTTCTTTTGATAACACTTCCTCATATAGCTTTTCGCCTTCACGCAATCCTGTATATTTAATTTGAACATTTTGTGCTCCGGACAGCAATATCATACGCTTTGCCAAATCTGCAATCTTCACAGGCTCGCCCATATCAAAGACGAATATCTCTCCTCCATTGCCATGGGTACCAGCCTCTAACACCAGCTTGCAAGCCTCTGGTATCAACATAAAGAAACGGATAATATTGGGATCAGTTACCGTCAGTGGTCCACCTGCTTTGATTTGCTTTTCAAAAAGAGGTATCACAGAACCATTTGAGCCAAGCACATTTCCAAATCGAGTCGTCACAAACTGGGTCACTCTATCTTTCAAAGATTCTGTCGTCCCTTGCTTAATGGCCTTATCTAGCGACTGAATATAAATTTCGCAAATGCGCTTAGAACATCCCATTACATTTGTTGGATTGACTGCCTTATCCGTACTAAGCATTACAAACTTCTTCACACCATACTTGACAGCCAAATCCGCAATGACTTTCGTACCGCGAATATTATTCAAAACGCTCTCATAAGGATTATCCTCCATCATAGGTACATGTTTATAAGCTGCCGCATGAAACACATAATCAGGTCTGAACCTATTGAATATATATTCCATTCTGTGTTCATTGGTTATCGTTTCGACTACTACAGTCGCTTTAATCTTAGGATAATCGCGAGCCATCATCAACCGAATGTCATGCTGGGGAGTTTCTGCTTGGTCTATCAACATCAATTCAGAAGGATGATACACTGCAATCTGCTTCAATATTCCCTTACCGATACTACCGGCAGAACCCGTTATCAGAATTTTCTTTCCTGTTATCATTCTGCCTATTGCTTCCATATCTACCTGTATCTCATTACGCGGTAGCAGGTCTTCAATACTGATTTCCTTGAGTGCACTTGCAGTATTCTTTTCTGGTGTCCACTCCTCAGATTCAGCAACCATATATATATGGATATTAGCTTGTATCAATCTATCTTGCAAAGCTCCATCTCTACGAAACGCCTTATTCTGTAATGGAGAGACCAATACAACCTGAACATTCATAGATTTCAATACATCTATCAAGTCTTCATCGTTCTTATACACTCGCACTCCCAACAACCTACGTCCAGAGAAATAAGCATCAGGAGCTATAAACCCTTTTAGTTGGAATCTGGCTGGCTTTTCATTTCTAATATTTTTAGCCAGTCCGATACCACCCTTTTGTACACCGTATATGAATGTGCGCATACCAGTGTTAGAACTAAACAGCACTTCATATAATGTCTTTACAAGCATTCTAAATGCCATCATTCCTACCGTTGCAACAAGATACATCGCAACTATTTGGCGACCTTGCAACCTAATGAAATGCAAATGCCAATAATAAATAACATAATGCATAACCTCGGCTACAAACAAAGATAAGAACATGGCACATCCCACTCTCACTAAATCTGTTACAGTAGAGTATCTTATGACACCCGTATAAGTTCTAAAAAACTTAAAACCTATCAAGTTGAAAACCATATACATAAATATAGTCTTCGTCAATAAGATGATATTACCTAGCGTCACAGCGCCATTATAATAAAGCCAAAATACAAATAAGCCAGATAAATAACAAATAATACAGTCTATAATGAACACACACCAATAAGGTAATGCATCTTTCGAAAAATACCAACTAACTAGTTTATCAAGTAACTTCATATCTCGCACCATTTAATTAATCATATTTTCAGTAACCATGGAGAACATCCTTGCTTACAAACACGACTTGATTGTTTCAACAATCCATTCTACATCTTGATCAGAAACACAAGGACCAGAAGGCAGACATAGTCCACATTTAAACAATTGTTCAGACACTCCATTCACATAAGCAGGAGTATATCGGTATACAGGTTGCTTATGCATAGGCTTCCATAGTGGGCGACTCTCGATACCAACATTATCCAAACAAATGCGCATGGCTTCCACATTGGTATTAGGTTCACAATCTGTATGAGCATTATCTACAGAATGAATAACTCCCGCAATTCCACCTACAGCCCCCTTCACCGTTGACTTATATGCATTTTCTTGTCCTCTAACTTGAAGACTTGGAGCAAGTAGTATCGTACTAAGCCAAAAGTTAGAATCTATTTCTGAAGAAGGATTACCATGAAACGTTATACCGTCTATTCCATCAAAAGCTTTGGCATATAAATCAGCAATGTACCGATGATGGGCAACATGCTCATCAAGCACTGTCATCTGGCCTCGTCCAATACCCGCACATATATTACTCATCCGATAATTGTAGCCTATCTTTTCATGCTGATAATACGGATACCCCTCACGAGCCTGAGTTGCATAGAACATAATATTGTTGCGACTAGCCTCATCGGGACATATTAAAGCACCACCACCCGACGTGGTTATCATCTTATTACCATTAAAACTCAATACCCCATATTCGCCAAACGTTCCACACACCTGTCCATGATAACGCGAACCAAGACCTTCGGCTGCATCTTCTATAAGTGGAATATCATATTTTTGAGCCACAGCCATGATTTCATCTATTCGAGCCGGCATACCATAAAGATAAACAACGATAATAGCTTTTGGCTTACAACCAGTCTTCGCTATTCGGTCTTTGATTGCCTTATCTAGTAATACAGGATCCATATTCCACGTTTCTTCCTCTGAATCTACAAATACGGGCGTAGCTCCAAGATAAGTAACAGGATGTGAAGATGCACAGAAGGTAAAACTCTGGCAAATCACTTCGTCGCCAGCTTTCACACCCAAACCTATCAGCGCAAGATGTACAGCTGCCGTACCGGAAGCCAATGCCACGACCCGTTTATTTTCCAGTCCTGATAAGCTCTCCAACCACAAATTATCAGGATTACTCTCATGCGCTTCTACTGTTTGCGGATAGATTTCTCTAAGGTACGGCTCTTTCAATGCATCATTGCTTGTCGACACAACAAACCGCCTCAGATCTTCCTCAAATGCATTCACATTTGGCCCTAAAGGCACTACCCAATTTGTGTCAAACGCCTCTTGTATATATTTCATTTCATTGCCACTCATATGAGCTAGGCAGAGATAAATTCGCTTTTGCATAACAATGACATTTAATCTATAACAACGAAAAATTTCCTTCCAACAAGTCTGTTTTCTTTCGAATCACTACTGCATCATACATCATCATCAAGATATCTTCATCGTAGTTTCCAATAAGTGACTTATTTTCTTTACCGTCTATATTATTAAGAATCAGTTGTATAAAATCAACCCCTGCACCATAAGCATGAAGATAAGCTCCTCCAAAGCGAGGATTAATTTCTGAAAGATAATACTCTCCATCTTTCAGAAAAAAATCCATATCACAAGGTCCACTAAGCTCTAATGCGCTGCAAATCTGTTCCACAAATTCAAATGCAAGTAGCATTGCATAGTCTTGATAAATACGCCAGTCTTTCTTTTCGTTCATATCAGTAAGAGTAGACTTTGGTATGATTTTCAACCCCGCATGGTACAATTTGGAGTTGAATGCAGTAAGTTGAGCTTCTATGCTTCGAAGACTTGCACTGCTAGTAAATTGGGCATAACTCATGACAAGAAACTGATCACGGCAAGTGCAACGTCTTGCATGAAAATCCCCTCGATATCTGTCAACACATTTCCTGAGTTCGTAATCAGGGATGAGAGACACCAGTTGCGAGAATACAGTATTTCCTACATTCATATCCTGTGCTATCTTATATATGAGACAGTACAAAGATAAGAAATCAAATCGATAAATTTTAAAAATGGTGTATCTCATTGAATATTAAAAAAATAAATGACAGTCTTGAAATTTTAACCGGACAATAGTGCAAGCACAGTACAAATAATCATTTGCAAACCTTATTTCTACTTATGTATTTCTACTAAATAGTCGTTTTTAGCAAACATTCGATTATATACAGGTTGTAATATAGAGTTGTCTATTGCATTTCCTTTTAGCCACTCTATAATAGCCTTAGGTAAATTAACACCTGCTTCATAACTAAAAGGAAAACCACCACCAAAACGAGGATTAAGCTCAAGTACACAATATTCACCTTTTGAATTTTGCATAATATCAACATCAAGGTTTCCTATATGTTTTAATGCTTTTCCTATTTTAGTACCAATGGCTCTAACGTCGGATAAATTACAAGTAATAGCTTTGTCTGTTTCTCCTGCCCGCATGGCTAATTTCTGCTTTACACTAACAGAAACATGATTACCCTCAAGGTCATTTATAACATCTAATCCATATTCAGCTCCTATAAGTTTTTCTTGAATAATAATGTAATTCTCGCCAACGGAAGCTGTTGCAAGTATTGTTCGTTTTATTTTTTTCATTAAGAGATGATAATACATATCCAGCTCTTCCATATCGGTTATTGTTTCTAATCCAATAGAACTAGATCCCCAGCGCGGCTTCATAAACAAGGGGAAAGTTAAAGCACCTGAACTTAGTGCTTCTTTTGTTTCGTCTAAACTAACATAAGACTTTGGCGACTTTAACCCTTGTGCTTCTATCCATTGAGCTGTATTATATTTATCAAAAGCTATATTTATCACATTCAGGTTACTAACGATTAACCTTACATCTATTGCGTCAAACTTTGATTTGTTTGCTGCCAATATAGGAAGTTCTAAATCGTTTAACGGTATTAACGCATTAATTTTATGCTCTTTGCATATGCCTAACACTATATCAATATAATTGGGGACATAAACTGCAGGAACCTGTAATCTTATATCTGCAACTTGCAATGCTGGAGCAGATAATTGCATGTCCGTTGCTACTACTTTATCTCCTACGTTCATATTTTCCTTAAAATATTTAAGTAAATAAGTACGTCGGCCTGCACAAGTAAAAAGTATGTTCATTTTTATTTATTTTTGTAGGCTGTATATATTCAATATATCATTTATGTTTTGACGTCTTCTTATAAGAGAATATCTTCCTTCATTTTCAATCAATATAGGAGCAAGATAATTTATAAACGTAGGAGTTAGATTTACCGTGTATGCTCCTACTCCATCAAATTGTAAATAATCTCCTTCGGTAACACATGGCAACTCTACCCCTTTTAATAATACATCTTTTTCCATACATGTAGACCCCACAACATCGTATATTTTCGTATCTGAAACATCATTGCGTTTGTATAACGTATGTGGTAAATTATTCTGATGCATGGTTGGTTTAATGTCAAACACGGTTCCATCTACTATTATAAAATTAACATTACCAACCTTTTTATTTTGATATACCTTTGTGTAATAAGAAAAAACATTTGAAACAACAGAGGTTCCTGGTTCAATAACTATCCAAGGTTTTTGTGCTAAAAACCAATCACTTTTTTCTATTTCATCTATTACACAATTAGCGTAATCATCATATGTTGGTTTACCTTTTATATTCATTTCTTTTGGAGCTGCTCCAAAATAGCCTCCGCCTATATCAAAGTACACAAGGTCGTTTAACTGATACTTCTCACAAACATCTAACATGTGCTGAGTTATAATTTTATAATTCAAGACTGCACGATCAGAAGTAGAAGTATGCCCATGCAATGAAACGATTTTAATCCCCAATGTCCGTAATCGTTCAATATTCTTACCTAAGATGTCTTTAGGAAAACCAAATCGTCCAAAACGAATACCACTCTGAATTGTACTATTGCCATGTTCATCAGTTAGATTGATATTGATACGTAATCCCACTTTTACTTCTTCACGTGGATGTGTTTGCTTATAGTTACAAATCATATCCACTTCGTATTCACTATCTAAATTAATGAATGCTCCACGCTTTAATGCTTCTTCAAATATAGCTTTTCGTTTAATTGGACCATTAAAAATAATATTCTTAAATCCAAGTTTACATGCCATTTCATATTCCATTTCAGAAACCACTTCTGCAAAACATCCTTCTTGCAAAGCAATCTCACATAAAGCTGGTACATAATTGGTTTTGAACGAATACGCCAAAATCACTTTATCATACCTCTGCTTAAATGCATCTATAAAATTGTTTATATTTATTGAATATCGATTTTTATGTAGGATGTAAAAAGGTGTGCCATATTGATTGTCAAAACCTATAAGGGTCTCATAATTAATTTTTTCCATTGAAATCTTCTATTGTTGCATTATTTGCTTGATTAATATCTTCTCTACACAAAACTTTTTTTATTGTCAAAAACAATATCTTTAAATCTAAATAGATAGAGAGATGATCCACATACCAAACATCGTATTCGAACTTCTGCGACCATGAAATAGCGTTTCTACCATGACATTGTGCCCACCCCGTAATTCCCGGTCGAACCTCATGGCGACGAGCCTGCTTTTCGGAATAAAGAGGAAGGTACTGGGGCAAGAGGGGGCGAGGACCAATTAGTGCCATATCACCTTTTAATACATTAACCAATTGTGGAAGTTCATCTATCGAAGTAGAACGTACAAATTGACCGACCTTTGTCAATCGATCCTCATCGGGCAACAACTCCCCCCGCTCATCCCTATCATCCGTCATGGTCTTATACTTGATAACTTTAAAGATTTTCCCATTCTTCCCTGGCCTATCTTGTAAAAAGAATACACCACTCTTTCTATTCGCAAAATAAAGCCATATTGTAATAATCAATAAAATAGGACTTATACAAATCAGACTTATCAATGCTATACTAAAATCTATAAGTCGTTTAAAAAAGAACTTATACACAATCTTAACTTATTTAGATAAAACCCTTCTATATTCTTCACTTAACGCATGCCACACATCTTGTTGCTCATATCGTTTACAGATGAGTGGTCGGGAATAAATCCCCATTTGCTTTATCTTTTCAATATGTTCCATAAAATATTTCATACTCATATACAAAGCCTCCACATCCTTACTTGGTATGATGATGCCATTGATGTTATCCTCTATAATTTCATTACAACCATTAATATCTGTCACTATGGAAGGAAGCTCCATAGCCCCAGCCTGTAATACAACATTAGGGAATCCTTCCCGATAACTTGGGAATACCAAGGCATCAGCCGCAAACAAATAAGGTCTGACATCATTTTGATACCCTACAAACTTAACACTTTGATCATGAGTAAAGAATTCCATATCTTCCGGTAGCAAAGGGTCTAATTCCTCTTCAAAGTTACCCACAAGAATTAATTTGCAATGTATATTCTCCAGTGAAAATTTCTTCATTGCACTTGCCAACTCATGCATCCCTTTCCCCCTTACAATACGCCCAATAAAGATAAAACCGAAATCATCATCTGCTAATCCAAGCGATTGGCGAACACGCATTCTAACCACATCAGTAGGAATATCTTCCTTGAATTCCACACTTTGCTTTAAATGTTTAACAGTTACCTCACGCGAGAAATATTCCGTATCAATACCGTTAATACTTCCATGATATATCACGCTCAATGATTTCTTCGTAATTTTATCACTCTGTAAAGTATGTAGAACTCCTTGCCCTTCAGGAATCACTTTAGTAGCAGCCCAACAAGTAATACGCTCCATACCTATAAGTATGTCTCTAAACAATCCTTTAGTCCCTTGATAGCGCAGTCCCGTAACCGTATAAATACGATGAGGCACACGAGCACATCTTGCAGCTAGCATTGAGAGTAAACTTCCTTTGGGTGTATTGGCATGAACGATATCCGGCCTCTCTCTCTTAAACAGACGATATAACACCCACAAGCACTTCACATCATCCTTTAAAGAAATCTCACGATGCATCGACACCTCTATCACCCGAATACCCTCACGTTCACCTATCATCTGTAACATACCGGTATTATTCGAGACCCCTACCACCTCAAACTCATTACTCAGAAACTTCAATTGTCCCTTAATCAGAGATTCAAGGCTGATATCAGATGTTGTTACACGGATTAGTTTTCTTTTCTCCATTTTAATTCCAACTTTTGCAACGAGAACCACTACAAGACTCCATACTTGGTCGTGATAATATCCGTGTCAATTCAATGTAAACACATCACGATACACTCTAATATATCTTTCCACGGTCTTACTTATATCAAACTGGCAAGCACGCTGATAACATGCTTTTGCCACCATATTATAATATATAGGGTCGTCATGTAATTGGCGGATTATATCAGCTAAGGCTTGAGCATCACCATGCGGAAAAAGGATTCCATAACCCTTTGTAACCTCTCGCAATCCATCAACATCAGAAGCAACAAATGGTTTACCTACAGCCATCCCTTCAATACTAGACAACGAAAGTCCTTCATAGTGAGATGACATACATACAATATCAGCAGTATGTAAAATATTTGCTACATCAGCTCTATTTCCCCAAAACTTTACCTGCTCACCTAGCTCTAGCTTTTTTACGAGATTCTCTACCGATATCCTTTCATCACCGTCTCCTACAAGCCATAGCTCATACTTATCCGACGGCAACATGCTTATAGCATGTATCAAAGTCGTTTGATCTTTCTGTAGCCGAAAGCCGGCCACCATAACCACGATAAATATTCCTTGTTTATCATACTCTAAAGATTTAGCATTATAGAAATCAACCGCTTCTATGCCATTATATATAGTGATGATTTGGGTATATAAAACCGACTGTCGTAGATATTTCCTCAAATTTTCTTCTGCTTGATCCGAGATACATATAATCTGCGAGTATCTTCGATACATCCATTTGTCAATATGAGCCAACAACCAATTCCTTCGCTTTCTATTATCCGTATTATGCTCTGTTGTTACAAGCTTCTTTCCCACCCCTATATTGGCTACTGCCACAAATAGTTGTGGAGCTGAATTGTGCGTATGAATAATATCATAGTTACGCATAATACGCCGTAATCGAGGAATATACCTTAAGTCATAAAAATTAGCCCCATCAGAAAGACTATAAATTTTACATCCCGTGCTCTCCAACTCTTCATAAAACGAAGTTCGTTCACCATCAAACAGGCACACATCTGTTTCAATACCTTGTGCTCTCAGTCTCTCTACTAGCTGTACCAGCAAATGTTCCGCCCCACCAATAAGAAGGGATGTAATAACTTGAAGTATTCGCATATTACCCTTTATACAAAGATACTAAAATCTGCAGATGATTGCAAGTAAAAACAAGCATATTTCTCACATGCCATAACTAGTCTATATTTACATGGAACGTATTAAAGAGCACCTCTACCCACTCTTAATTTATCACTTATATGAATTAATATTCCAACCCATTTCAATATTCTATACTGCGAAGGTAAAGTATGTATACGAGGAGTTTTATTATTTAGACATGCTTCAAAACGATAATAATTAATTGCCGCCTTTATTTTTTCCACAAAAGGAATAGTATTCAATAATAATTCTGCATAATAGGTAGTAGCAGCTATCGGACTTGCCATCCTGATCTTTATAATATTATCTGTCAAACCTCCATCTAAATAATCTCGATAATAAACAACCTTATCAAATAGCCTCAATCTGTATCTCTGTGCAATACGATTCCAAACCAAATCCTCAGGAACGAACTTCTCTCTCTGTATTTCGGGAAAGAAGAACTCCCTTAAAACTTCCGTTCTGAACACTTCACACATATCTCCCATAATACCATACCGATAACGAAACTCAATAGAATTTGCATCTAAATACATAGACTTATTCTCATCAAAATACCCTAAAGTTATAGGTTTTCCATTACGGTGAGACATCTTACCAACAACACCTCCATAAGATTTATCTCCTCGTATTGTTAGATATGCATTCCATGTATTTCCCAAACTCTCTTCTGGCAGTTCATCATCACTATCAAGAATTAAAAACAACTCTCCCCTAGCCTCTCTAACTCCTACATTAATGGCAGTATGCTTTCCCCCATTATTCTTATATAAATAAATAATAGGAAAATGGTATGATAATTTCAGATTTTGCTCAATAATACCATGTACTACCTTTTTTGTTTCATCTGTAGAACCATCATCTACTATTAGCCATTCTAAATCTTTACAACGCTGATGGCAAAGATTATAATAAATACTAATAAGAAAAGAAGCTCTATTATAAGTTGGAGTAAAAACTGTAATCATTGGCATAACTACCTATAAAATTTGTCAATAGCATAGTTGTCATCATATTCATAAAATACATAGATGGGATCGTTCTTTCTAAAACCATCTGTAAAAAACGTTTTATAAGGATATAGCATAAATGACCAGCCGACAATAATTCTCACATATAAGATACAAGAAATAAATAATAGAATAAAGTCTATTTTGCTTTTCTTTCCATATTTTGACGTAGCCAAATTAGTCAGTGTAATAATCAGTCCTCCCATATAATACCAAGTAAGCCGACCTCCATTTTCTGAACGTATAAAGAATAACAAAATGGCACAAAATACAAATGACATATTATACATCAAAATCTCTATTTTGTTTTGGCCAATCCGTTTATACCCCTTTAATAATAGCCATAAAAATAAAATAGCTTCTATTAAATAAGCACCACGTGCGTCAGTTTTTTGGATATATGTATCAAAATTGGCTCTCTCTGAGATAATGTCATAAGAAGAATATAGTGCTATAGATAGTCCTGACCATCCTATCAACAAGCAAAAAAACATAACGGCCAATATTTGTCTTTGGGTAAATTTCTTTATTGGTAGAAAATAGATCGGGAAAAAAATAAAGGCTGAATTATGAAAAGAATAGGCTATCAACATAATAATAGCAAAAGGTAAGAACCTTCTCTCATATATATATTTAATAGAGCAAAAAGCCACAGTCGCTC
Source organism: Prevotella sp. C0026C3 (assembly GCF_056590795.1). Taxonomy (NCBI): domain Bacteria; kingdom Pseudomonadati; phylum Bacteroidota; class Bacteroidia; order Bacteroidales; family Prevotellaceae; genus Prevotella; species Prevotella sp. C0026C3. Next base: position 101,861 of record NZ_JBWPWW010000008.1, read on the forward strand.
CTATTACCTGCCTTATATAAGTAAACGAAAAGAAAAACCATAGTCCCATAAAAACAAGCAACCCATAGCTCTTGTTATCTATATAAAGACTAAATGTGTGATATAATAAGATATAAATAAGACAAGTTACAAGGAATATAAATATATACCGATTTGATGTAAAATATGAAATTAACCAATTTAAAAAAACATAACCAAATTCATTGCTATAACCCTTCCAAAGCTGAGTATGAAATAGATCCAAACCTGCTATACGATCATCAGCCAATGAGTCAAAGTAATCTGCATATATATATCGATCATACCCTCCCAACATATCTGAGCATCCTACAAACAAAGCAAGTAATAACATAAAAAAAGCAAAAAAAGATCTTGCTTCTATATTTCTACGCCGATGGATGGAATAATATATAAGAGGAATGCAAAATAATAAGATGTAAACCCACATAAAGCTTCGTATCGCTTAACTAAATAATTTAAAGAATTTCTGAGAAACTTGTTCACGATTGTGATTCATAAGGATAGCTTCTCGTCCAGCAACAGCCACAGACTCATATTGTTTTCTATTATTCTCAATATCGTGTAATTTTTCTATTAGACGTTTAGGGGTATCATAGACAATGCATGAGACACCATCTTCTACCGCAATATTTTCCATTGCATACGGAGTACCGATAGTAAGTAGACCATTGGCCAAAGCGTCTAGTACTTTCCCTTTTGTACCTGTCCCAATTGTTATTGGAGATAACTGTATATCATATTTAGAAATTTCCTGAATATAGTCTGGAACAAAATCTATATGTTGAACACTAAAATTTGTTTGCCGGAGTAACGCAACTTGTTGCTCCCACCCTGTTCCCAAAAATGTAATCTCATAACATTCCTGCAAAGTAGCATCATTGCACAAGGCTTTAATTGCAGCTTCTGCTTCTACCTGCATATAAAAATCATTCCGCCCAGCTATCAATAATTTAATTTTAGGATTAGAAAAATGTATTTCCTTTTGAGAATTTCCAATATTATAATGTGGATGACGCAAAAAGACAGCCTTTGCCTGTCTATTTATTCTTCGAAATTCTTTTACGTCCATTTCACCAACTAAACAATTAGTAATGAGTTCATCACCATCAAACGAAGCTTCCATCTCCCTAAAACGATGCCTCATTAATCTGTTTTTAAGTCGATCCAGCCATTTATCACATCCTTGAGGTAAACACAATAGTCTACTGTAGAACAAAGATTCACAATCAGGGAAAAGGTGTACTCTCTTATATTGTGGAAACTGACGCAATATTTTATCCCACTCTTCACTGTAAACCCAAATACCATCCGGGCTCTCATCATCAATCTTTTTTACATAATATTTCGCAAGAGTCATATAATACATCAAAGGAAAGTGAACAAAGAAGCGAAGAAGTCTAAATTTTAATAATAGAGTATAGAACAAAGGCTTTTTCATCACAACAATTTTTGCTTGCAACTCTGCTTCTATCTTGTTAATTTTATCACTATCTACATCATTTCCGTTAAATGTATATATACTCAAGCCTACGCCATGAGGTCTGTATTTAGCTAAATGATATGGTAGTGCAGATGCTCCACAACAATTGCTTTCTGTAGGAATAACATAGCTTATTAATACAATGTTCATAGTCTTTCTACTCTTTTATAGAAGCATACAATTTTTCGCAAAAAGCCCTATACGAATGAGTTTCGGCATAGGCTCTTGCATTCCTACCATATTCAAAAACAACTTCTGGATGAGAAGTTAGATACATTACCTTACTCTTCAAATCATTTTCGTCACCAGCTTTATAATAAAGTCCCATTCGATACTTTTCTATATCTACACTGATATTAGTGTTATCTGACATCAATATACAATGCCCCATTGCTATGGCATCATCAAAAGATGTCAGTCCACAAAGCCTTTCCTTTGGCAGTGAAGGAACTACAGGAATAATTGAGACATCAGATGTACTCATTAAATCTAACATATCATGATAACTAACTATATTTCCCCACTTGTGATCATTATGTTGGCAAACAATTCCATTTTTCTTCACAAAATTACTATTTATCATGATTAATGGAACTTTCATCTTTTTACAAACTTTCTCTACTAATGTATCATCACGGTTTGTTTTTCCTCCGGTAAAGAAAGTAACTTTCGAAGGAAGATGTTTTTCTTTATATTCTCTATAAAATGAGATATCCGGTCCCCATTCTAAATACATTAACTTATCTGACCCAGCATTATATCGCTTCATAATACCATGACTTATGAAGAATATCCTCTCAAAATTACCTTTTAATTGCCATGATTTAACTTCATGATGACATAATTCAAATAACCGTGGGTGCTTAATCGGAAACAACTTAAAAAATAATCCCACAAAATCAATTACAGGCGTATAAAAAGATACAACCACATCATATTTCATGATGATAGGTACTAATTTGATATTAAACCACAACCTCTGAAGCAGAATCATCCATCTATTTGAAGCCGATTGCTTGTAAACAAGCATATCAACTTCTTCACCCTGTGAAATAAGATAATCCACTCCCCAGCAATGATTGGCAGGGGTTATATCATGTTTCGCTTTTTCAACATAAATATCTATCTCGTAATTATTGATGGCTAATATCTTCATATTTAAATTTGTCTATTAATTATTCTAGATTTAGGACCAACAACAGTACAATTATCAGGAACATCTTCAACGACAACGGCGCCGGCACCTATCTTCACATTATCCCCAACACTTACACCGCCTATAATAATAGCACCTGCCCCTATAAAAACATTATTTCCGATTGTAGGTACCCCACCTTTGGCGAAGCCAATTGTTACAGACTGCATGATATGGCTATTCTTACCAATTATTGCCATCCCATTAATTACAGTTCCATAACCATGGTCTATATATAAGCCACCTTGTATATGATCACTCATATTTCCCAACATGCAGGGTATTGGATGAAGTAACTATTCAGCGATAGGGCATGACAAGCCGTCAAGCCCCGAATAAGGCTTGAATAGCATTGAACGGTGTTTGGTT
>NZ_JBWPWW010000009.1:0-102048 GCF_056590795.1 Prevotella sp. C0026C3
CTCCGAGGTTAATTGATGATATTTCACAATACAAAGTTAATTAATCTTGGGGAGACAGAGGTCTCCCTTTTTTATTTTTTAAGCATTGCTTGTTGATTTTCCACTCATGGGGGCTGCTCGCCCCCAAACCCCTCGGTGTTTTCTGGTATAGATTATTAAGCTAAACCTACACCTGAAATTGCAGTTCTATGTTGAACTTGCGAGATAACACCTATTAATCATAGGATTAATAACGATTATAAATAAATCTCAAAAATTGCCTTATTTCTATTTTTTTTTATAATTTTGCTCTAGTAAACTTTAATAGATCGTTTAACTTTGAGATAATACGACGACCATGATGAAACTAATTGCAGAAAGTGGTTCTTCACATACGAGTTGGGTACTAATTGAAAATGGTAAGATTATAGAGCAACAACGCTCTGATGGTTTAAACCCTTATTTTCAGAACCGAAGAGAGATTAGCAGAAGCATCAGGCTAGGACTCCCCGAAGAGTTTTTTCACAAAAAGATTCAACATATCTATTTTTACGGAGCAGGATGCGATACTGAAACTCGTAAAAACACCGTGAAGGCCTCTCTTATCTCTCAGTTTCGCACGCCGGTGACCGTAGAAAGCAATCTTGTGGCAGCAGCTAGAGGACTCTGCCAAGACAAGCCCGGCATTGCCTGCATCCTAGACACGGGGTCGAACTCATGCCTTTACGACGGCAAGCAAATTGTATCAAGCGTCAAAACCTGTGGATTCATTTTAGGAGACGAAGGTAGTGGTTCGGCCATTGGTAAGAGTTTTCTATCTGATGTACTGAAAAATTTAGCACCCGAAGAACTGGCCCACACCTTTTACAAGCAGAATTATACAAATGCCGATGAAGTGATGAATGCCGTATACAACGAACCTAGACCCAATTATTATTTGGCCAAGACGGCTTTTTTCCTCACACCACATACCGGAAATCCATATGTACACGACTTGATTGTCAATAATTTCCGTAGCTTCTTCAAACGCAACATCGCACAATTACCTTATAAAGACTACCCCATCAGTTTTATTGGTAACGTAGCTCACACCTATTCCGACCTATTATTAGAAGTATGTGACGAATTCAGCATCACTCCCGCAGCTATTGTGGAATCTTCTTTGGAAGGGCTGATTACTTATCATGGAAATAATTTCCAGACTCCCTAAACAATAATAGTTCTTCAACACTGTGCTATAGCAACCAATACTATACCAAACCGGATAACTGGAATCTTATAATAAAGATTATCTTACATCCCCAAAACAAATATAAATAAGCATTATACCGCCTTCTTTAAATGCAAAAATATATTTCTAATATTTAAATTTACATATATTTAAAGTTTTCTCTTGCATTTATTTTTATTTTATCGTATTTTAGTAGCCAATTAATCATAAGCTTATGACCATGTACACAAGAAGAGATTTTCTTAAAAAAGCAGTTCTTGCTACAGTCGGTTCCACATTGATTTTGGAAAAGGCTCATGCCTTTGAGAAGTTGGCACGTCCTTTTACAGGCAAGCCAAAAAATTCTTCAAAAATTTCCAATGCTACTATTAAGCAAACTATGGAGAGTTGGGGAATCGTCACCGTTTCTGTTTGTAACATGCGACAAGCTGATGATTACGATTCCGGGCAAGTTTCCCAAGCGCTCTTAGGAATGCCTGTCAAAATACTAGGTGAAAGCCACGAATGGACCAAGATACAGACTCCGGAAGATTATATTGGCTGGACATTAACACGAACGGTTACACATGTCAGCGCTGAACAGCATGCAGAATGGAATGCTTCAGAACAAGTAGTTGTAACAAGTATCTACAGTATGGTCTATTCTGAACCAAAATTAAGTTCTCAAACCATGAGCGATGTAGTAGCCGGAAATCGATTCAAACTATTAAACAGCACCAAATATTTCTTCCACATAGCTTATCCCGATGGTCGAAAGGGATATTTGAAGAAGACCGACGGAGATCTATTGAGTCATTGGCGCAAGCATTTGAAGTACGATGCACAAAGTATCATTGCTACGGGGAAAAGCCTGATGGGGTTACCATATATGTGGGGTGGAACGAGTACCAAGGGCGTTGACTGTAGCGGTTTTGTACGTACCACTCTCTTTATGCACGACATTATTATTCCACGTGATGCCTCCCAACAGGCTTACAAAGGAGAACATATTGACATTACCTCTGATTTTGGCAATTTAAAACCGGGCGACTTGGTTTTCTTCGGTTCCAGAAATGCAGAGACCAACAAGCCTCGCGTCTCTCATGTGGGTATATATATAGGTAATAAGAAATTCATCCATTCATTAGGATTTGTTCATATCAGCAGTTTCAATCCCGATGATGAAGAATACGATGAATACGACTTGAACCGACTATTATGGGCGGAACGCATCTTACCTTATATTAATAAGGAAGAAGGAATGATGACCACCAATCACAATACTTATTATCAATAAATATTGATTACGATGAGTAGCAGACGAGATTTTATTAAAAAGGCCACATTGGCTACACTAGGTGCAGCCATCTCTACAGGCAAGATAGATGCCATCAAGCATGTAACGATTCCTGCCATCAATATCAATCGCGCAGGAAAATCAGGGAAACTCAAAATGAGATTCTTCCCTTACGATCTCAAGCTACGCCATGTATTCACCGTAGCTACCTACTCTCGCACCATGACTCCCGATGTTCAAGTGGAAATTGAATATGAGGGAGTGACGGGATATGGTGAGGCTTCTATGCCCCAATACTTAGGACAGACCGTACACAGTGTGACGACATTCCTACAAAAGGTGGATTTGAGCCGCTTCAATGATCCTTTCCAACTTGAAGATATACTTACCTATGTAGACAGTTTGTCACCGGGTGATACGGCAGCCAAAGCCGCAGTAGACATCGCCTTGCACGACTTAGTGGGCAAACTTCTTGGTGCACCATGGTATAAGATATGGGGACTGAACAAGCAGAAAGCTCCTTCAACCACCTTTACTATCGGTATAGACACTCCCGAAGTGGTCAGACAAAAAACCAAAGAATGTGCTGATAAGTTCAATATATTAAAGGTGAAACTTGGCAGAGACAACGATAAAGAACTCATTCAGACCATTAGAAGCGTCACCAATCTACCTATTGCCGTCGATGTAAACCAAGGATGGAAAGACCGCCAAATGGCTCTCGACATGATTCTTTGGCTCAAAGAGCAAGGCATCGTGATGGTAGAGCAACCCATGCCCAAAGAGATGAAAAACGACATTGCATGGGTTACAGATCAAAGTCCGCTGCCTATTTTTGCCGACGAAGCCATCCAGCGACTGAAAGATATTGAGAATGTGCGAGGAGCCTACTCCGGTATCAATATCAAACTCATGAAATGCACCGGCATGCGCGAGGCTTGGAAAATGCTGAACTATGCTCGTTCCATTGGCATGAAAGTAATGGTGGGCTGTATGACAGAGACTTCTTGTGCAGTCAGTGCGGCCGCCCAATTGGCACCCGCAGTCGACTTTGCCGACCTAGACGGAAACCTTCTCATCTCTAACGACCGTTTCAAAGGAATGGAAGTCGTAAAAGGAAAGATTACACTACCCGACCGTCCCGGTATTGGCATTGTGAAAATATAACCTAAAAAGAAATATCATGCGTGCTCCACGTCTTATCTTACTATCCTTTCTTGCCGCTTGTTCGTTGACAGCAAGCGCTTACTCATGGGAAGAAGATTTGCATCATCGCCTGTTAGTCGATTTCAATAAAAGTCGAGACGAGGTCAAAGCCTACATCCAACGATTTATTCCTGATGTGACAGACAAGCAGATGGATATATGGGAAGCATCTCATGCACTGGAGAGTATGGTCATAGATGGCAAGAAACGTTATTTCCACAACGCCGCTCCCAACCTTTTCAGAATTGATAAAGATTGCATCCGTATCAAAACAGAAAAGGAAGGCTTGTCGCAAGAAGGCTATGAAGAGAAGGACAAAGACAATGTACCATTTATCATTCAAAATGCTGACAAAGTCTCTCATTTGGCAGAACCAAAGCGCATCAAGGTAACTTATACCTTGACCGTAAAGCCAAATGCCGTACCCGCAGGAGAACTTATCAGATGTTGGTTGCCATTTCCGAGAACCGATATAGCCCGACAAACCAACGTAAAACTGTTGAGTACAAGTGAGATACTATATCAACGTTCACCACAGAATCATGCTCACTCTACTCTCTACATGGAGAAACGAGCCAAAGCCGATGAACCTACAATCTTCTCAGAAACTTTCGAATACACCACTTATGGCTATTGGGCAGGCCTAAGCCCTGACCAAATCAAGCCATACAATACCCATAGTAAGCTTTATAAACAATACACCTCGGAGCGTGACAAGCACATGATTTTCACCCCGATGTTACGTCATTTGGCCGATAGTCTGACGCGTGGAGAAAGCAATCCGCTGTTGAAAGCCCGTCGAATACTCGCTTATATAGATACCAACTATCCGTGGGCATCGGCTAGAGAATACTCTACGATTGAGAATATCCCTGAATATGTGGTTCTCAACAAGCATGGCGACTGCGGACAAGTCACATTATTGTTCGCCACCCTATGCCGTATTTGCGGTATTCCCTCGCACTTCCAAAGTGGCTTCATGCTACATCCCGACAATGAAAATCTACACGATTGGTGTGAAATCTATTTCGAAGGAATCGGCTGGGTGCCTGTAGATATATCGTTCGGCATACCCTCTTATACCCAAAACGAACGCGAGAAATGGTTCTTCTTAGGTGGTCTCGACTCATGGCGCATGGTAGTCAACCAAGATTTTGGCATGTCATTATACCCTACCAAGACTTATCCGCGAAGTGAAACCGTAGACTTTCAACGTGGCGAAGTGGAATGGCGTGGTGGCAATCTATATTTCGACAAGTGGTCGTGGAATCTGGAACGTCAAGACCTCTAATAAGTTTGACTATCTCAAAAGGGCATATCTCCCTACTCCACGAATACGATAAACATGAAAACAAGAACAATTTTATTATAACTTTAATACATCGCTTATGAAAAAACAAATCACACTTATTAGTGCACTCCTCCTCTATGGTGGCACTATGGGGAACTTGGCATCTACGTATGCAGCCAATCCTCCTCAGTTTGTAAGCAAAAGTGAGACGACAGAAATCGTCAAAGGTACAGTAGTCGACAGCCAAGGCGAGCCTATCATTGGCGCCAGTGTTGCCGAACAGGGAACGACACGAGGAACCGTTACCGACTTGAATGGTAACTTCTCATTCAAAGCCGGTACCAACGCCAAGCTCACAATCTCGTTCCTAGGCTACAAGACCGTTACAGTAAAAGCTTCCAACGGGATGAAGATCAAGCTTACCGAAGACAACGCTTTGCTCGATGAAGTCGTAGTAGTAGGCTACGGTCAGCAGAAGAAAGTAAACCTGACGGGTGCCGTTGCCAACGTCGATCTCGACAAGACATTGGGCAGTCGCCCCGAACAAGACGTAACAAAAGCACTTCAAGGGTCCGTTCCCGGCTTGAGCATCCTAAACTCTAGTGGCGATTTGGACGGCACTCCATCTATCACAATTCGTGGTTTGGGTACGCTTTCTAATGGTCAGAAGTCCTCACCTCTGATTGTTGTAGACGGTGTTCCGGTCGACGACCTCTCCATGATCAATGGCAATGACATCGCTTCTATCTCTGTTTTAAAAGACGCCGCATCCTCTGCTATCTATGGTAGCCGCGCTGCTTTCGGTGTCATCCTTATTACAACCAAGCAGGGAAAACGAGGCGATAAGGTTTCTGTGAAGTACGATGGAAAGTTCGGTTGGGACAGTTCTACCTACCTTCCCGATTATCCCGATGTTCCTACCCAGTTGAATGCAGCCATCGCAGCCAAGGCAAGAGCAGGCTCAGGATCTGTAGAATTGTTCGGTATGTACTTCGACAAGCTACTCCCTTATGCCGAAAAATGGAAAGCACAACACAGTGGTCGTAAGGGATACAGTGCTATGGAGCCATGGCAGAGCGACAGTAACGTAGGCGATTATGCCTTTGTCAACGGGCAACCGATGTACTATGCCGACTACGATATTCAAAAAATATGGTACAACAACGCCGCACCATCACAGAGTCACAACATCTCTTTGAGTGGTTCCAGCGGTCGTACCAACTTCTACGCATCATACGGCTACAGCAGTAAACAAGATATCATGAAGTTCAATCCGGGTATCAGAGATAAGTATAATGCCACTGTTAATATCAACACAGATATCACCGACTGGCTGAGCGCAGGCGTCAGAGTGAACTATACTCACCGCAAGATGGGGCGCGCCGATACCTACAATAACATCTATCAGTACCTATGGCGTTGGGGCTCTTTCTTCATTCCGTCGGGCTATATGCAGTCTGAAGATGGCACTATCAACGATTATCGTGTCGTAGCTCTGCAGAAACAGGCTGCTCGACAGTATATTTTCCACGACCAAATGAGCCTCAATGCGTATATCAAAGCCAACATTACGAAAGACTTGACACTGAATGCTGACTACACATATAATGTAGAAAACTTCAACTTCAAGTCGAGCGACCATAGCGTATATGGCATGAACTGGTCGGGAACAAGTCCCACATACATCGTTCAGCCAACCGCTTCAAGCGCTACCCGTTGGAATACCAAGAAGACACGTTGGGCTGCCAACGCTTACTTGAACTACACCCACTCTTGGAACGACGCCCATAATCTGAACGTCATGGTCGGTATCAATGGCGAAAACTATAAATCAGACTACTTCTATGTAAATCGCACACAGCTCTATGATGAGAACTATCCCGAAATCAATTTGGCTTATGGCGATTTAAAGAAAGCCACCCTAGACTCTTCGACAGGCGATCGTGCCTCTGCCGGTTACTTCGGTCGTATCAACTACGACTACAAGGGTATCTATCTACTCGAACTGAACGGACGTTACGATGGCTCTTCCCGTTTCCCCAACGGAGACAAGTGGGCTTTCTTCCCATCCATTTCTGCCGGTTATAGATTTACCGAAGAGCCCTACTGGCAAGACCTTCATAAATACATTTCAAGTGGTAAGTTGCGTTTCTCTTACGGTGAGATAGGTAACGAGGCTGTAGGAGATTGGATGTTCATCTCTACGATGAGTCCTTACTCAGAGTCTAAAATTACATGGTTGAACAGCGCTGGTACCAAAGTCACCCAGTTTGCTATCCCCTCTTGGGTATCCTCTACCTTGACGTGGGAGCGCATCCATACACTCGATGCCGGAATCGACTTAAGCTTCCTCAATGGCGATTTGAACTTAACAGCCGATTGGTTCCAGCGTTCTACCACCAACATGCTAGCTCCCGGTACAGCCCTTCCGGCCAGTGTAGGTGCTGCTGCTCCTTACACCAATGCAGGCGAATTACGCTCACGCGGTTGGGAACTCTCGCTCAGTTATCGCAAGCAACTCAACAAAGACTTAGGCGTATATGCCAACTTCAGCATCAGCGATTCTAAGGTAAAGGTGCAGAAGTGGAACAACAACTCTAAGGTTATTGGCTACACCGGTGGCATCGTAGGCGACAACAATGCAAGAACCTACGCTTACGCAGGTGAAAATTGGGGCGATATTTGGGGCTTCGAAACCGAACGTTACTTTACCGAAAACGACTTCGACGGCAAAAATGCCGATGGTAGTTGGAAGTATAAGAGTGGCGTAGCTAGCCAAGTTGGTATCCAGACCGATAACTTCGTATATGGTCCCGGTGATATTAAATTCAAAGATTTGAATGGTGATGGCGTCATCGACGGTGGTAAAGGTACAGCCGATGATCACGGAGATTTGAAGGTTATCGGTAACACTCTACCTCGCTACGAATATAGCTTTCACCTCGGTGGCAACTATAAAGGCTTCGACCTCGACCTCTTCTTCCAAGGAGTTGGTAAGCGCGACATGTGGACAAAGTCTGCATTTGCATTCCCGGAGATGCGTGCTGCCGACCTTGCCATTTATGCTAACCAAACGAAGTACAACGTCTACGACCCTACAGGTAAGAACACCAATATCAGCGAGAGCAACGATTTCCCATGTCTCTATCCGGGTAACGAAGGTTCAGGCAATGTTTCCGGACTTGCACCCATCGGTGGTGAACACAACTATTATCCTCAGACCAAGTACTTAGTTAACATGGCTTACCTCCGCTTGAAGAACATCACATTGGGCTATACCATGCCTGCTTCTCTCAGTAAGAAGTTCTACATCCAGAAACTTCGCGTCTATGGAAGCGTAGACAACCTCTGTCTGCTCTACAAAGGTAGCGGCAATCTGCCTGTCGACCCCGAAATGAACGAAGGCCAAGGTTCACTCTCATACGGTACATGGGGACGTACTTATCCTATCACTCGCACATGGTCGGTAGGTCTGCAAGTTACATTCTAAACCTAATAGAAACACTTTAAGATATTACGATTATGAAAAAATCAATCCTATATATCATGGCTTTGGCCGGTTGTATGCTGACTAGCTGCAACGACTTTTTGGAAAAGTCACCTCGTGACACGTTCACCAACGACCCAAGCTTTTGGAATAACGCCAACGACGTAGCCAGCTATAGCAATAAGTTCTACGACAACTACACCGGCTACAGTTCTGGTGGCGGTGCCGGATGGTTCTATTTCAAGACCCTATCCGACGACCAAGTGAATGCCAATTTCTCCGATTGGACCTTCAAGACCATCCCTTCTACAGCCAGTGATTGGTCAGGCGGATTCACAGAGATACGCCGTATCAACTACATGTTGCAAGGTTTGGAAAACTCTACCCTTGCCAATCGTACTTACTATAAAGCTGTAGGTCGTCTCAACAGAGCATGGCAATACTACCAAATGGTACGCGAATACGGTAACGTACAGTGGCAGAACAAAGTAATTCTGAACCCGGAAGACCCTACCATCTATGGTTCTCGCACCGATAGAGACGTCGTCATGGACTCTGTACTCAACGATCTGAACTACGCCATTGCCAACCTTGGAACCACCAAGGATAAGACTGCATGGAGCAAAAACATGGCACTAGCCATGAAGAGTGATATCTGTCTCTACGAAGGCACGTTCTGTAAATACCGCACACAAACCGATAATGGCAAGGCTCCCGATGCTGCCCGTGTCAAGAAATACCTGCAAGAGAGTGCCGATGCTTCCGATGCCATCATCGCTTCGGGTACCTATAAGTTGACCGACAAGTATGGTGAAATCTATAATAGTCTTGACTTGAACAACTGCAGTGAAATCATTTTCTTCCGCAACTACGAGAAAGATATGGTCATGCACGGAACCATCGACTACACTTGTAGCTCTACCACCATCAGCGGTATCACGAAAGACGCCTTCGATGCATTCCTCTTTACCGATGGAAAGCCATTGGCTACCACTTCTCGCAATAAAGACGACAAGGCCATTATCAACAAGAATGGCAACTTCTCTATCAGCAAACTGCTCGCAGAACGCGACGGTCGACTCAGCGTTTTGCTCGATTCCATCATCTGTTTTAAAGGGCATGGATGGGCACGCTTGAACAACGAGGGCAAACCTTCGGGTTCGGCAGAGATGACTTCATCGACAGGTTACACCATCCGAAAGTATGATAACCTCACATTAGAGACCTACTACCGCACCAACACCAACACCGGTTATACCGATGCTCCGCTCTATTGGTACGCCGTAGTGCTACTCAATAATGCCGAAGCAAAGGCCGAATTAGGTACCATTACCAATGCCGACCTCGACAAGACCATCAACTTGCTACAGAAGCGTGCCGGACTCCCCGCCATGACAACAACCGTTGCTGCCGACCCAGCCAATAATATGGGTGTCAGCGACCTACTTTGGGAGATTCGTCGCTGCCGTCGTTGCGAATTGATGACCGACAACTGGTACCGCTATTGGGACTTGGTACGTTGGCATCAGCTTGACAAACTCGACTCCAACAAGTATCCTAACATCAATCGTGGTGCCAACCTCACCAACATGACCGACAATGCCGTGAAGGTAGACGAGAACCACTACATGATTGGAACCTCTGCTACGCGTACATTCAACAACAAGTATTACCTCTATCCTATCCCCAACAGCCAGCTTACTTTGAACCCTTCCACCGGACAGAATCCTAACTGGTAAGACTCAATACTATCATAACCGTGCCCGACTGAACCGATGGTCAGGCACGGTTTTTATTTTTATACGACACAACAGTAACAACACATACATGAAAAAAACTTTTTGTTTGATAGTGCTTCTCATAGGATTCTTCCTTTCTATGCAGGCACAGCAAATCAAACATTTCCGCTTTGCCCAAATCACCGATCTCCATCTGAATCCTAACAGCCCACAACCTACAGAAGACCTGTTACGCTCTGTAGCTGCCATCAACGCTACCGACAGCCTCGACTTTGTACTCGTCACCGGCGACCTGACCGATAATGGCGACCGCATCTCACTACAAAAGGCTAAAAGTTGTCTGGATTTGCTACGCTATAAGTATTACACCATCATGGGCAACCACGAGACCAAGTGGAGCGAATCGGGCTGTACAGCCTTCACCGACATCTTCGGTAGCGAACGATTCTCATTCATCCATGGGGGCATTCTCTTCCTCGGGTTCAACTCCGGGCCACTCATCCGCATGGCATTAGGCCATGTTCCACCCCAAGATATAGCTTGGGCCAAACACGAGATAGAGACACAGAGCCAGCGACTAGGCAATCCTCGGCTGCCCGTAATGTTGGTCACCCACTATCCCATATTGCCGGGAGACGTAGACAATTGGTACGAAGTGACCGATGCTCTACGCCCTTATAACGTTCGCCTTTTCATCGGCGGACATTACCATCGCAACAAAATGTTCGATTACGACGGTCTTCCCGGAATGCTCACTCGCAGCAACTTGCGCGACAAGCAAGGCACCACGGGCTATAGCATCTTCACGATTACTCCCGATTCCATCACCTCTTACGTACAAAACTCCGACGGTTCACGTCGTCCGATGGTTGCCTTATCCTTGCATACCAACTACTTCGACCACCAAGGCCATGCCAAACAATACCCCGACTATAGTGTCAACAAACAATACTCCAAGGTAAAGGCACAATGGCGACTAGCCACCAGTACGGCCATCCTCTCATCGGCTGCCATACTCAACGACCACCTCTTCGTGGGCGATGACGCCGGAAATCTCACGGCCTATCGACTGAAAGACGGCCGGCAACAGTGGCAACAATCGCTGAAAGCACGCATTGTGGGTACACCTGCTGCCACAGATGGCATTGTAGTATGTGGTTCAGCCGATAAAAATATCTATGGATTTGATGCCAAGAGTGGTAAAAACTTATGGACGGTTCATACCGATGCTCCGGTCTTAGGAGCCATCAACATCACCCACCACACGGTATATGTAGGTGGCAGCGACGGCATATTCCGAGCTATCGACCTCTATTCGGGTCAACAGAAATGGCAGTACGAGGGTGTCAAAGGGTATATTGAGACTTTGCCACTCGTAACAGATAGTTCCATCATCTTCGGTGCGTGGGACAATACCCTTTATTGTCTGAACACGACAAACGGAACCGAACGTTGGCGCTGGACTAATGGCGAACAGCGCATGCACTTCTCGCCTGCTGCTGTATGGCCGGTATCTTCCAACGGTCGCGTATTCATCGTAGACCCTCGTAGAGTACTGACTGCTATCGATCTTACCACAGGTAAAACGCTTTGGAGTACCAAGCAATCGATGGTTCGCGAAAGTATTGGCCTCTCAGCCGATGGCCTGCGCATCTACGCCAAGACTATGAACGACAGCATCGTCTGCTATAGTGCCACATCAGACATCCCCCGACAACTGTGGGCTACCAATGCCCGATTCGGCTACGAGCACGCCACAACCATGCTACCCGAATACGATGGCACGGTATTCAGCACCACCAAAGAGGGGTTGGTGATTGCACTCGATGGCAAGACCGGCCGTATCAAATGGCAACACAAAGTGGGTAACTCGCTGGTTAACACCGTTGTACCCATCGATAAACACCATCTTGTCACCACATCTACCGATGGTTGCATCTACCTCTTAAAACATTGACCGTGCTGCCAAGCCTTTTCAGCATTGCTGCATGGGCTTGACAGCATTGCTGTTTGGCTCATGCAGCAGCCCCAAATAGCCCCTTTTGAAATTTAAGATTTTTGAGATAAACAGCCATAAAGAACAATTATACGAAAAGACTAATAACATTATGTTTGCTTGGCTTGCTATGTATACTTGGCAATGCGCAAACCACGGGGACTACGTATGTTCCTCCATTGGAAACAGAATTAGAGAAAGAGAACTTCCTAAAACGATTAGTGAAAGACAAGAAAATGCTTATTGGGCGACCAGCTTCCATGGCTTATGAGACTCTTAAACAAGGTGGATTCCCCATAAAACATATGTCAACCTCTACAGTTGGCCCATGGAGTCAACCAGATGGAATAGAATATATGACCGGCGTAATATTCTTTGATAAGACAGTAAAAGAAATAGAAGCAACGAATACTGCATTTTTAGTGACTATAAAACTAGGATTATGGGTAAACGATGTTGATTTTTGGAAAAGTCTTCCGGACGAGAATTGGATGGAATATATATATAGGAGCAAACAAAAACAACATCATACAAGACATTGATTATGAGAAGGTAAAAGCTTTTCTAAAGCTAAACAGGCATGGTGTATCGCATAGAACGCTGGATACACCATGCCTGTAGTCTTTTTAAAAGGAAATAAAATATCAAAGACAACTCCTATAAGTATGGAGTCTAATGCTTCTTTAATTCTGTCGCAACGAGTTCTGCCAACTTTTTAGCTCCCCGCTCGTTAGGGTGAACACCATCTTGAATGACCAAATGACCGTAGGGAGAAAAACCCGTATGCAAGTCGATAACCTTGCATTTATTCTTCTTTGCTACCTTCCGAATAGTTGGAATGATAGAGTTGACCAGCACAGAATCGCTCATATTCCACGTGGGCTTGAAGATGGGAATGGGCGTACACAGATAGATTGTAGGGTGAGTGGGCAAGGCTTTAAGGGTATCGACCATAGCTTGCAAATCGCTGGCAAAGTCTTGACCATACTGCCAATTCTCCGGTTTGGTATCATTAGTACCCAACTTCAGTACCACTACATTCGGCTGGAATTCCCTTGCATCTCTCCATAACGGTTCATTTACGTACGGCAGATTACCTTTGCGAAGCAGCGTTCGGGCTAATATACCGAAATTACCAACATGATATTGGCTACCCAACAGCTGTTGCAACACAGATGGATAACTCGTATGAGAGGCCATACTCAAGGCCATTCCTTCCGTAATAGAGTTTCCGATACAAGCCACACGAATTGCATCGGGACGCGGAGACTTAAGATGATGGAGCCAAGAAGTGAGGTCGTTCAGCATTTGGTCGTGATAACCAAAACTCGACCAAAACCCGAATCCATGACTACCACCGGGATAAACATAGAGCGAACAGTCGTTCCCCTCACGTCGCATGGCCGAATAATAGGCTATACCATTATAGATCGGATTCACCGCATCATCGTCATTGGCTAGCAGAATAATGGCTGGTGGCGTGCTATGCACGCGTACACGAGTCTCCATGGAATACAGTTCTTGCATGGCAGCATCGTCTTTTAACGAGCCAAGCAACTGTTCTCTGGAAGAGACATGAGTGCCACGCTTCATCGTAATAACTGGATAAAAGAGAATAGAAAAGTTGGGACGGTCGGCATAACTCAACAAACAAGAAGCCATGGCAGCCAAGTGACCACCGGCAGAAAAGCCCATAATGCCCACATCGGCAGGATTGATACGCCACGTAGACGCACTATCACGCACCGTACGGAGAGCCTGTCGGACATCGGTTAGAGGCACATTGCGGTCGCCATGTGGCATATTGTATTCCAAAACGAAGTAGGCTATGCCTTGATGATTGAAGTAATCAGCCCAGTCGTGTCCCTCATGATCGGTGGCAAGTATCGTATATCCGCCACCCGGACAGTCTACAACGGCACGCCCGGTAGCTACAGAGGCGTCGGGGAGATAAGCCGTCAACACGGTGTTACGACCTGTTGCAAGTTTTAATTGGAAAGTTACCGTCTTGCCCCACCCTGTCACCGAGGATAGCAAACAGACGAAAAGTAGTAATAAGTTTCTCATATAAAAGTAATTAGTTCTATGTTTTATCTAGTCAATTTCATACGTCTCCAAATGAAATTGGGTATCAATCGCCAGAAGAAAGTGAGAACAGCATAGCGCCAATCTATCACTACAATATGGCGACGAGCCAATATGCTGCGAACTATAGCACGTGCCACTCGCTCCTTATCCATCAACATGGGATAACGACCACCCGATAGCAAGGGGGTATCTACGAATCCCGGACGGATGTCGGTAAATGTAATCGGTAATCGACGGCTATGAGCCAACTGCTCCAAAGCTTGAATATAGGTGGCTTGATAGGCTTTGGTGGCGCTATAAGAGGGAGCCGGACCTAGTCCTTTAGTACCAGCAATAGACGAAACAATAGCTATATGGCCATATCTCTGATGCTCCATGAGATGGAACATGGTATCAATCAAACGTGTAAAACCGCTGACATTGGTATCGACCGTGGCTGTCTCTATAGACTGTTCAAGCATAGGATTCTGCTTTCCTACACCCGATACATGAACATAAAGGCCTATCCCACCCATCTCTTCGACCAAGCGAGTCAACAAGATTGGCGCATCCATCGTCGTAACATCTATCTGCGAGATAGTAACCTGTGCAGGATACTTCGCTTGAATATCGTGTAAAGCATCCAAACGTCGTGCAGCAATGCCGATATGCCAACCGGCTTGACAAAGAAGTAGGGCTACTTCGCGCCCTATTCCCGACGAAGCTCCCATGATAACAGCCTTTTTCATGAAGTACAAAGTTAATTCTTTTTGATTAAAATATAGTTCTTTAGCAAATAAAATAAAAATAAACACGTATCTTTGCATCATATCATCTCTGAAACCAAAAGCTATATATGAAGGATTTTTTCAAAAACGTACTTGCCACAATTGTAGGCCTTTTTATCTTCGGAATTATTACAGTGTTCTTCTGTTTCATCGGTGCTATCGGTATGATAACAGCCAATAGCTCTACCAAGAAGCTAGAATCAAACTCAGTACTGTTGCTGAAACTCGACGGAAACATGTCTGAACAAGACGAAACAACATTGAGTGACCAACTCTATGGAAATACGGGTGTCAGTTTCAAAACTTATATAGAAGCTATCAACGAGGCTGCCCATAATGATAATATCAGCTGTATCTATTTGGAATCAGGCAACTTGACTGCCGATATAGCACAAAGGCAAGAGTTACGCGATGCGCTTTTGGAATTCAAAAAGAGTGGAAAGAAAGTAATAGCCTACGGTGAGAACTATTCACTATTGAACTATTATTTGGCCACAGCTGCCGACAAGGTATACATGAATCCTATTGGTTCGATTACTTGGAAAGGTATAGGTGGTGAGATGGTATATGTGAAAGACTTGCTAGCTAAAGTGGGTGTAAGGGTCGTTCCATTCAGAATGGGCAAATACAAGAGTGCCGTGGAGATGTTCACTGAGGACAAAATGTCCGATCCAAATCGCGAACAGACAGAACGATATATCCATGGATGGTGGGACACAGTATTAAATGCAGTATCCGGCAGTCGTAAAATATCGAAGGATTCTCTTAACGCTTACGCTGACAGACTGATTGGTATGGAGGAGACTTCAAAGATGGTTGGTTACAAAATGGTCGATGGACTGTACTATAACGACCAAATCAAGGATGTCGTAAAGAAAGCTATCGGTATAGATAAAGACGAGGAACTGAATCTCATCACACCATCAGAGTTGGTAGCACAGAAAAGTGAAAGTGCCGAAAAGCATATCGCTGTGTACTATGCATACGGAAATATAGTAAACAACAAGATGCCACAAAGTATGTTTGGTGAAAATCATGAGATTGTAGCTAAAGATGTTTGCCGCGATTTACAAGATTTAGCTGACGATGATGATATAAAAGCTGTAGTTATAAGAATCAACTCCGGAGGTGGAGATGCATACGCATCGGAACAACTATGGCATCAAGTAGCCGAGTTACGCAAGAAGAAACCGGTGGTAATCTCGATGAGTGGTGCAGCCGCATCGGGTGGATATTACATGAGTTGTCCGGCCAATTGGATTGTTGCCGATCCCACAACGATTACCGGTAGCATCGGTATTTTCGGACTACTTCCCGACCAATCAGAACTAATGACCAAGAAGTTAGGCCTGAAATTCGACGAGGTGAAGACCAATCGTAACTCCGTATTTGGGGCTAGTGGTCACTTCTTGACCGGTGAACAGTTCAATATCATGCAAACAGCCATTGAGAATGGATACAAACTGTTCAAGAAACGGGTGGCTGAAGGCAGGAAGTTGTCTATGGAACAAGTGGAAAACATAGCTCAAGGTCATGTTTATCTAGGTGCAGATGCCATCAAAATAGGTCTCGTAGACGAACTTGGAGGCTTGAATAAGGCCATAGCTAAAGCTGCCGAACTGGCAAAGTTGAAGAATTACGGTACCGCTAGTTATCCTGAAGCCAAAAGCTGGTTGGATAACATTATGGCTATACCGGATAACAGCAGTTTCCTTGACAAACAATTGGAAACTACATTTGGCGAATACTACACGACTTTCAAACTTATCAAAGATATGCAACATAGGGACAGATTGCAAGCTGCCATGCCTTACATATTAAGAATACAATAACGCAATGAGAACAGAAGGAGATCTGATAAAAATCAATGAATGGCTATTACCATTAAGTTGGCTCTATGGCATAGGGGTCAGATTCAGAAACTGTCTCTTTGAAATGGGTGTGCTCAAAAGTAAAGCTTTTGATATACCTGTTATCTCTGTAGGAAATATTACAGTGGGTGGTTCGGGTAAAACTCCACACGTGGAATACCTGATTCGACTACTTGAAGATAAGGTTAAAGTCGCAGTGCTGTCACGAGGATACAAGCGCAAATCACGAGGATACCTGCTTGCCGATGAAAATACGGCTATGGAGCAAATTGGCGACGAACCTTTCCAAATGAAAAAGAAATATCCTAATATTTATATTGCGGTAGATGGGAAGCGCTGTAGAGGCATTGATAGGCTCACAACAGATGCAGCTACCAACGATACCGACGTCATTTTGCTAGACGATGCATTCCAGCATCGCTATGTAAAACCCGGCATCAACATTCTTTTAGTCGACTATCATCGCATTATTATTTACGATAAACTGCTGCCGGCAGGAAGACTTCGTGAACCACATTCCGGAAAAAATCGTGCTGATATCGTTATTATCACCAAATGTCCAAAGGATTTGAACCCGATGGAATTTCGTGTATTGACCAAGGCAATGGACTTATATCCTTATCAGAGTCTTTTCTTCTCCACCATAGAATATGCAGACCCAAAGGCTGTATTCATTGACAAGGAAATTGAAAAAGAAGACTTGAAGAATTATAACACGCTACTCTTGACCGGCATTGCCTCTCCACAGCAAATGGAACAAGACCTTACGGCCAGCGTCAAAACGCTCACACCGATGAGTTTTCCGGATCATCACCGCTTCACAGCACGCGATATTGAAGAGATAGAAAGAACATTCATGGCCCTACCAGAGCCTCGCATCATCCTCACAACAGAGAAAGATGCCGCCCGACTGAGCATCTTAGATGGATTCAGCGAACCTGTACGGAGTCATATCTATGCACTTCCCATCCAAATAAAATTCATGCTCGACGACGAAGAGCAATTCAATAAAAAAATCATTGACTATGTACGAAAGAATTCAAGAAACAGCATTCTGGTTAAAGGAAAGGATGACAACAAGTCCAAAAACGGCAATCATACTCGGAACAGGACTCGGACAATTAGCTTCAGAGATAACTGATAGTTATGAATTTCCATACAGTGAAATTCCTAATTTCCCCGTCTCTACAGTCGAAGGACATGCAGGTAAGCTGATATTTGGTAAACTTGGAGGTAAAGACATCATGGCGATGGAGGGACGATTCCATTACTATGAGGGTTATGACATGAAGGAAGTAACGTTTCCAGAGCGCGTCATGTACGAGCTGGGAATTAAAACTCTCTTCGTAAGCAACGCTTCCGGAGGTATGAATCCCGACTTTAAAATCGGTGATTTGATGATTATCGACGACCATATCAACTTCTTCCCAGAGCATCCACTACGCGGAAAGAACTTCCCGACAGGTCCTCGTTTCCCCGATATGCACGAACCATACGACAAGAACCTTATTGCTTTGGCCGACAAAATCGCAGAAGAAAAGGGCATCAGAGTGATGCATGGTGTGTACATGGGAGTACAAGGTCCGACCTTCGAGACCCCCGCTGAATACAGAATGTACCATCGTATGGGAGCCGACGCTGTAGGTATGAGCACCGTACCAGAGGTTATCGTGGCTCACCACTGTGGCATCCGCACATTCGGAATCAGCATCATCACTGATCTAGGATTGGAAGGTCAGGCTGTAGAAGTTTCTCACGAAGAAGTGCAGGAAGCTGCTAATCGTGCTCAACCATTGATGACCGAGATTATGCGCGAGATGATTAAAAGAACAGAATAAGACGATATTAATATATGGAAATATCTGAATTGGGAGAGTTCGGACTCATCGAACGACTCACAAAAGACATCCAAATCAAGAACGAATCGACAAAGTATGGTGTGGGAGACGACTGCACCGTACTTCATTATCCTGACAAAGAGGTGCTCGTAACAAGCGATATGCTGATGGAAGGGGTACATTTCGACCTCACATATATCGACCTTCAACACCTCGGATATAAGTCGGCAATGGTGAATATCAGCGATATTTTCGCCATGAATGGTACACCAAGGCAGATGATTGTCAACATAGCGCTCAGCAAACGCTTCAAAGTTGAGGATATGGAAGCCTTTTATAGTGGACTACGTATGGCTTGCGACAAGTGGAATATCGACATTGTAGGTGGCGATACGACCTCGTCTTATACCGGACTGGCTATCAGTATCACGTGTATCGGTGAAGCAGCAAAAGAGGATATTGTGTACCGTAATGGAGCCAAGGATACCGACCTCGTATGTGTAACGGGCGACCTCGGAGCCGCATATATGGGTTTACAGTTGCTCGAACGCGAGAAATCGGTCTATTACCAACAAGTGGAAGAAGCTCAAAAGAAGAACGACCAGCATGCACTGGAACAACTTCGTAACTTCCAACCCGACTTTGCCGGCAAGGAATACCTGCTCCAACGCCAACTGGAACCGGAAGCTCGTGGAGATATGATACAAAAATTACGCGAGGCAAATATCCATCCTACAGCCATGATGGACATCTCCGATGGACTCAGTAGTGAGCTCCTACACATCTGTAAGCAGAGCCATTGTGGATGCCGCATATACGAAAAGAACATCCCTATCGACTATCAAACAGCCGTCATGGCAGAAGAATTCAACCTGAATGTTACCACCTGTGCTCTCAATGGTGGCGAAGACTACGAGCTACTCTTCACAGTTCCCATTGGCGACCATGCCAAAATAGAAAACATTGAAGGCGTGCGGCTCATCGGACACATCACAAAAGAAGAACTTGGTAAGCAGCTCATCAGTAGAGATGGAAACGAGTTTGAACTTTTAGCACAAGGTTGGAATCCAATGGCTAAGTCCGGTAAATAGCCTTATATAGTTAATTTTTATTAACCACCAAGGGAAACTATCGCGGTCATTCGATATTTACAGCTTTTATATATACCTTTGCAACACCTTTTAAATGACTATGGTGCCATAGCTCAGTTGGTAGAGCAAAGGACTGAAAATCCTTGTGTCCCCGGTTCGATTCCTGGTGGCACCACTTCTAGCAAATTCTTTTTAAGAATGCGTAATAGGTAAACTTATAATCAGTGTCATCACTCTTAAAGAGTTGATGACACTTTTCTTTTCGCCCTATCCTCACTCATATCCACAACAAACACTCAATTCAGCTACATTCTATAAACTAACTAGCAACAAAAAAGTGTGTCAGAACATCTGACACACTTTTCATATCGTGTTTGTAGAGGATATACCTTACTTCACTTTATCAACGATAGCCTTGAATGCTTCAGGGTTGTTGACAGCGAGATCGGCAAGAACCTTACGGTTAATCTCGATACCGGCCTTGTGTAGAGCACCCATCAATGTAGAGTAGCTCATATCCTGTAAGCGAGCAGCTGCGTTGATACGCTGAATCCACAATGAGCGGAAGTTGCGCTTTTTATTACGACGATCGCGATAAGCATAGGTAAGACCTTTTTCCCATGTATTCTTTGCTACCGTCCAAACATTCTTTCTAGCTCCATAGTAACCTTTTGTGAGCTTCAGAATTTTAGTTCTCTTTGCTTTAGAAGCAACGTGATTTACTGACCTTGGCATAGTTTTCTGCTAATTTAAAAAGTTCGACTAAAAAGTAATAATTAACGGAGACACAGCAAGTCACGAACCTGCTTCAAGTTTGTCCCATCCACCAATGTCTGATGAACAAGATTTCTCTTTTGCTTCTTTGTCTTCTTAGTCAGAATGTGACTGTGGTAAGCATGATGTCTCTTAATCTTACCTGTACCAGTGAAAGAGAATCTCTTCTTTGCACCGGAGTTTGTCTTAACTTTTGGCATTTTTTTGTTGTTTAATTGTTATTTATATAGAGTGGCAACGCATATACCCGGCGTTACGCACTTTTTCTCTTTCTATGAGAGATTTACTCTCCCTTGAGTTTGCTCAGCACATCCTCGCCATTCTTAGCATTGGCGAACAATCCGTTCTTCTCTGCCAGTACAGCCTGCTCTTCCTTAGCGGCAGCCTTAGCTTCTGCTTCACGCTTTTCGCGATCCATCTTCTGCTGACTTTTCTTTACAACAGCAGCTTTCTTCGGAGCAAGATAGAGGAACATCTTCTTCCCCTCTAACTTAGGCATCTGTTCTACTTTACCATACTCTTCCAAGTCATTGGCAAAACGTAGCAACAACACCTCACCTTGTTCTTTGAACAAAATAGAACGGGCACGGAAGAAAACATACGCACGCACCTTGTTACCTTCATTGAGAAACTCCTGAGCGTGTTTCAGTTTAAACTGGTAGTCGTGCTCATCCGTCTGCGGTCCGAAGCGAATTTCTTTCACTTCTACCTTCACCTGCTTCTGCTTCATCTCCTTTTGATGCTTCTTTTGCTGGTAAAGGAACTTCGAATAGTCAATGATACGACAAACCGGTGGCTGGGCATTTGGTGAGATTTCTACAAGGTCTACCCCTTGTTGACGAGCCATATCCAACGCCTTTCGTGTAGGAATCACCTCTGATCCGCTTTCACCTACGATGCGGACTTCACGTACGCGTATCTGTTCATTTACGCGATACTGGTTTTTCATTTTGTCATTCTTCATTCAACTATTTTATGTGACAGTTTTTGCTAAACGGCTGCAAAGTTACGAGTTTTCACTTGACTAGCAAAATTTTTCCACGCTTATTTTAACATCAGCAAGCCATCTATATATAATAAAGAATAGAGATGAACACTTTCATGCTTAGAAAAATATTCATCTCCACCTTAATATTTATTTATTCAATCAATCTTGTGGATGGATTTCTGTAGCCTTCAACATCTCGGCAACTTCTGCATTGATACGGTCGGCAAACGCTTCCATCGTCATGGTAGCCTGCTCGCCACCACCCTGCTTACGCATAGAAACAAGACCTTCGGCAGCTTCTTGCTCGCCCACGATGACCATATAAGGCACGCGTTTCAACTCGTTGTCACGAATCTTGCGGCCTATCTTCTCGTTACGGTCGTCAATCGTAGCACGCACACCCTGTCCGTCAAGGTATTTAGCCACCTTCTTGGCGTAATCATTATACTTTTCAGAGATAGGAAGGATAGCCACCTGATCGGGTGTCAACCACAATGGGAAATGACCAGCAGTATGCTCGATGAGCACAGCAGAGAAGCGTTCCAAACTGCCAAATGGCGCACGGTGAATCATCACAGGAGTCTTCTTGGTGTTGTCATCGTCGGTATACTCCAACTTGAAACGCTCCGGCAAATTGTAGTCTACCTGAATTGTACCCAACTGCCAGCGACGACCGATGGCATCTTTCACCATAAAGTCAAGCTTAGGACCATAGAATGCAGCCTCACCATATTCTATCTTGGCATTCAACCCTTTCTCCTCGCAAGCTTCCTTGATAGCGTTCTCGCTCTCTTCCCACACCTTGGTAGAACCGATATACTTCTCGTGGTCGTTAGGATCGCGCAGAGAAATCTGGGCTTCAAAGTTGTCAAAGTTGAATATCTTGAATACCGTCTGGATAATATCCATTACACGTAAGAACTCGCTCTTCACTTGGTCGGGACGACAGAAAATATGGGCATCGTCCTGAGTGAACGAACGCACACGTGTCAGACCGTGCAACTCGCCGCTCTTCTCATAGCGATATACGGTACCAAACTCTGCTATACGCAGCGGTAGGTCTTTGTATGAACGTGGCTTCCAAGCGAATACTTCGCAGTGGTGAGGACAGTTCATAGGTTTCAACATGTATTCCTCGTCCTCTTCCGGCGTATGGATAGGCTGGAAACTATCCTTGCCATAGTGTGCATAGTGACCTGAAGTCACATACAAATTCTTTGAACCAATATGCGGAGTAATAACCTCTTGATAGCCGAAACGCTTCTGAATCTTGCGCAACATATCCTGCAAACGCAAGCGAAGTTCTGTTCCCTTCGGCAACCAAATAGGCAAACCTTTGCCTACACGCTCCGAGAACATGAAGAGTTCCATCTCCTTTCCTATCTTACGATGGTCGCGCTTCTTGGCCTCCTCTATCATTGCCAGATACTCGTCGAGCATCTTCTTCTTCGGGAATGTGATACCATAGATACGTGTCATCTGCTCGCGCTTGGCGTCACCACGCCAAAATGCGCCGGCAACACTCGTAATCTTGATAGCCTTGATAGCCCCCGTAGACATCAAGTGCGGGCCACGACAGAGGTCGGTAAACTTACCTTGAGTATAAGTAGAGATGGTACCGTCTTTCAAGTCTAGGTCTATGTGCTCGCATTTATACTCCTGTCCATCGGCCTTGAATTCTTTCAGAGCGTCAGCCTTTGATATATCTTTGCGAACTACAGCCTCGTCTTGCTTAGCCAGTTCCTTCATCTTCGCTTCAATCTTGGGGAAATCAGACTCACTAATGACGTCGCCTTCCTTCGGCATCACGTCATAGAAGAATCCGTTTTCGATGGCAGGACCAAAACCAAATTGTATACCGGGATAGAGTTCCTGCAATGCTTCCGCCAACAAATGGGCAGAGGTATGCCAAAATGTGTGCTTGCCTTCTTCGTCCTCAAACTTATAGAGGGCAATGGTAGCGTCCTCATTGATAGGACGATTCAATTCTACTGTTTCGCCATTAACCCCGCAAGATACAACGTCACGGGCGAGAGCAGGCGAAATACTCTCTGCGATTTGATAACCGGTGACACCCTGTTCGTACTCACGTACAGTGCCATCGGGGAATGTGATTTTTACCATAACAAATTAGCATTTTCGTTTTAATCCTTGCAAAAATAGCATTTTATTTTGTAACGGAATAATTTTTATCCTTTTTTCATGTGTCCGACGGCTCACTGCAGGGGCTTTCCAGCAATGCTGCATCACCTTTTCAGTATTCTTGCATAGTCGAGGCAGCGATGTTGCCAAGCCTTTGCAGTGGGACAGTTGACAAGTTAACGAGGTGACAAGTAGACAAATTATGAGTGAGAAATGATGAGTTCAGAATGAGAAGAGAGCGACAGTAGAGACGGAAAATTTTCCGTCTCCCAAACAAACGATACTAATTATCAGCACACAAAACCATAGGAGACGGTGTACATACGACCTTTTACAAAGCCAGTACAAAGACTTCTACTCGCTCGTTTGGGCGAATACAATTCACCCAAACATTTCCAAAAGTCCTCACTACAAATCACACGCCTTTCTCCCGCATGCGTTTCAGATAAGTTTGTAAGAACTCATTTACTCCCTCTTTCGTCTCAAACTGTTCATTCCACAGACCTATCTTCTCTAACAATCCATCCGCCTTATATTCGTTATCAAACTTGAATTGCAACTCTTCGGCTGTAATTGGAACCACCAGATAATGTACAACACTCTTGCCGGTAGGCAAATTGGTGACACAGAATTCTTCTGGTGGCATACACAATACGGCTGCCGAGAAAGTCGTATTCGGCGCCAAAGGCCGACCATCTTCATTCGACATGCTATGCCCATAGCCTATCCAACAACCATCTTGCAGCGGCATACGTGCAAAATCTTTGAGCAATCGTATCGGCCAATAGTTGTTCTCGTCTTGAAACACAGCTTCATCTTCCTCACTAAGCATCAATTTCCAGTCGGCTGGAAGATACATCATGAGTTCCGCGCGTTCGGGCTGTCCGTCGTCTTTTTCTTCCTCCGACAAAGGCATACGATATGCACCAAGCCCCGACGTACACAACTTATAATACGGGCGATACTCGGTTGGCCGGTACACCATAATGTCTAAATGAATGTCATCAGACACTATCTCATGATAAACGAATGCGTTCTCTTCCTTTTCCTCATCTGTCATATCACTTTCGTCGGCCAAGAACATTCTGTCTAGCGACCTATCCAGTGCTTCCATTTCATCTTGTTGGTAAGTGTAAGAAAGAAGGCTAGGACCTTCCACCAAGGCTCTTTTCCATAGCGCCAACACGTTTTTCACATCTTCATCCACTTCATCCATGCTAAGAACCAGCGATGGAACATGGTGCTTTTGAGTTACTATCACCATATTTTGAAAGGTTCGCACGCATTTGATATGATCCCACCGATAACGCAAGTAACGAATAACTATTCTGTCTGCACGTCCCGATAGACAATTAATCCTCTCACCATCCACGCTGATACCGTTTATACCATCAGGAAGTTTGTACGTAGCTCCTTTGTATATCTGCACATGTTTCGCGAGCACATAGACTTTAATGCCTAACCAGCAAATGAATAAGACGAGGATATGAACATAACCTTGTCCCATGGCTAGCAAACCAAAGAGGAACAATAAAAATAAATTCTGCCCTATTTTATTACAAAAATCTTCCACTATGAGTGCTAAAAGATAGTCTTTCAAGGTAGCTGGATGATTGTAACAAGCATCTCGACACTGCGTCGTGTCAATCGTTTCATCGCGCAAAAGTTTCTTAGCGTTATAATACATAGGCCAATATTTAAATTAGATTGCGCTCACAAAGATAGCATAAAACAGGTAAAAAAAAATAACAACATTACTTTTTTATATGTTTAACACCCCCTATTACACTACCAATAACAGTATAAATTGAAAAAAAAGTTCTTTTATTTTGTCATTCTGTTTAGTTCTGCTAACTTTGCATAAGTTAGGCTATAGTCGGCCATTTGCGAACAAGTTCACATGCCCCTCATTAGCACTAACTTTGCCAAAACAAAAGCTTTATACAATATTAATTAATGGAAGAAACAACAAAACTGGTAGAGACAATCACCAAGGGTATACAAGAAAAAAAAGGAGAGAACATCACTATCGTCGATTTAAAGGGTATCGACGGTGCTATAACCAAATATTTCATTATCTGCCAAGGTAATTCTCCTGCACAGATTGAGGCCATAACCGAATCCATCGGCGACATGGCACGCATCGATTTGGGCGAGAAACCCGTCAATGTGGTGGGGTTGGGAACCGACCAATGGGTTGCCATGGACTACGTAGATGTACTGGTACACGTGTTCTTACCAGAAGCTCGACAGTTCTACGATCTTGAGAATCTGTGGCAAGATGCCAAACTGACCAACATTCCTAACCTCGATTAAGACTGGCACGATATTTGATATTTGAGTTTCCATTCATCAAATCAATTCATTATGAACAATAGAACTTCGCCTAACGGCAACAACAATAACGACCCAAAGATGCCCCGATTCAACATGAATTGGCTCTATGGGCTGATTATCTTTGCCGTGGCTCTCTTCCTTCTTAGCGGAGGTGGGAACTCGATAGCTAGCAATAGCGGGGCAACACAAAAGGCAACTTATGCCAAATTCAAGGAATACGTCATCAAAGGTTACGCTAGTAACATCGTCATCAACACCGACAAGAAGACTCTAAAGATGTATGTAAAGTCAAAAAACATACGCGACGTTTTCCAAATGAGCGCTCAGCAGACAGGCGCCAAGCCCTCTGTCGACGTAGAATTTGGCTCAACCGATAAACTGGAAGAGTTCTTAACTTACGAGCAAAAGCAAGGTAAATTCGTAGATTTCAGCTACGAGAACGAGAAAAGCAATGGGCTTCTCAACATGCTCTTCAGCACCCTTGTGCCCATAGCTCTCTTCTTTGGTTTGTGGTTCTTAATCATGCGACGCATGGGCGGTGGCGGTGCTGCCGGCGGAAATGTGTTCAGCGTGGGCAAGAGCAAGGCTAAAATGTACGAAAAAGGCAATGACCTAGGCATCACATTCAAGGATGTTGCCGGACAAGCCGGAGCCAAACAAGAGGTTCAAGAGATTGTAGAATTCTTGAAAAACCCGGCTAAATACACCGAATTAGGTGGTAAAATACCTAAGGGAGCATTGCTCGTTGGACCTCCGGGAACAGGAAAGACGCTGTTGGCTAAGGCTGTTGCAGGCGAAGCCGGTGTTCCTTTCTTCTCGATGAGTGGCTCGGATTTCGTTGAAATGTTTGTGGGTGTAGGAGCCAGCAGAGTGCGCGATGTGTTCCATCAAGCTAAAGAAAAAGCTCCTTGCATCATCTTTATCGACGAAATAGATGCTGTAGGTCGTGCCCGTAGCAAGAATCCATCAATGGGTGGAAACGACGAACGCGAAAACACACTCAACGCTCTTCTGACCGAGATGGACGGATTCGGAACCAATAGCGGAGTCATTGTATTGGCCGCAACCAACCGTGCCGACATGCTCGACAAGGCTCTACTGCGTGCCGGTCGTTTCGATAGACAGATCAATGTAGACCTACCCGACTTACAAGAACGACGCGAAATATTCCAAGTTCATCTTCGTCCTATCAAGACAGATAAGACTGTTGACATCGATTTCTTGTCTCGTCAGACTCCCGGTTTTTCAGGTGCCGACATCGCAAACGTATGTAACGAGGCTGCATTGATAGCTGCCCGACACAATAATACTTATGTAGGAAAACAGGATTTCTTAGACGCTGTAGACCGTATCATTGGTGGTTTGGAGAAGAAAACCAAAGTTATGACAGCTGCAGAGAAGCGTTCCATCGCCCTACATGAGGCTGGACATGCCACCGTTTCATGGTTCTGCGAGCATGCCAATCCACTTGTTAAGGTGAGCATCGTGCCACGTGGACAGGCTTTGGGAGCCGCTTGGTATCTGCCGGAAGAGCGCCAAATCACAACCAAAGAGCAGATGCTCGATGAGATGTGTGCCTTGTTGGGTGGCCGAGCTGCCGAAGAACTCTTCACCGGACATATCTCTACGGGTGCAATGAACGATTTGGAACGGGCCACCAAAAGCTCGTATGGCATGATAGCCTATGCCGGTATGAGCGACCGATTGCCCAATATATGCTATTATAATAACCAAGAATATCAGTTCCAACGCCCTTACTCAGATACGACGGCAAAGATTATCGACGATGAAGTGCTGAAGATGATTAACGAACAATACGCTCGTGCCAAGCAGATATTGACCGAACATAAAGATGGTCATAACCAGTTGGCCGACCTACTTGTCAAGCGTGAGGTTATCTACGTGGAAGATGTGGAAGAGATTTTCGGCAAACGTCCGTGGGTAAGTCGCTCGCAGGAGATTATCAACGAGAACGAAGCGAATGCTCCAAAGCTCGAAGATATGCCCGAAGAAGTAAAGCAAGCAGAGGCTGAACACCAGCAGAAGCTAGTCGAAGAAAAAGAAAGTTAAGACTAAAAATAACAACTATGTCTGACAAAATGAAGAATCTAATAGTACGCTCGATAACGGGCGTGCTATTTGTCGTTATCATGGTGGTGTGCTTTTTCACCCCTCGTGCCATGGTATTTCTATTTGCTTTGATTACCGGATTGACCCTTTGGGAGTACACCGGACTCGTCAATGCACGTAAAAACGTACAAGTGAATCGATTTATATCGACCGTTGCCGGCGTCTACTTCTTCTTAGCTGTAGCCGGTTATCGCACAGGTATCGTCACCAACTTTATCGTCTTCGTACCCTATCTGCTGACGATTATCTACTTATTCATCAGCAATATGTACCTCAAGACGAAAGACCCCATCAACGACTGGGCCTATACCATGCTCGGACAGATGTACATAGCGTTACCATTCTCCATGATTAACATTCTGGCTTTCGAGTCTACAGCAGCTGACGGAAACGCTATTGCCTACGACATGCTGCTTCCTCTCTCCGTATTCATATTCCTATGGACCAACGACACAGGCGCTTATTGCTCCGGTTCGCTGCTGGGTAAGCACAAACTCTTCCCACGAATAAGCCCTGCCAAAAGCTGGGAAGGTAGCATAGGCGGTGGTATCTTGGTGCTGATAGTGGCTGCTATCATCGGCTATTATGCCAACCAAGGCGATACACCTCATACCCTTGGTATTGCCGGATGGATGGGATTAGGACTCGTTGTCGTGTTCTTCGGTACATGGGGCGACCTTGTTGAAAGCCTCTTCAAGCGCACACTTGGCATTAAAGACAGTGGCAATATCTTGCCGGGACACGGTGGAATGCTCGACCGTTTCGACTCTTCGCTCATGGCAATCCCTGCTGCTGTCGTCTACTTATATACACTAACACTACTTTAAAACAAACTCATTCAAACCATGAAAAGAATCTTACTCGCCTTCATAGGCGTGTTTTTGGCATGTCATATCCATGCCGCGCCGCCCGTCAAACGCTGGGGACAGTTGCAAGTCAAGGGGTCACAACTATGCAATCAAGCCGGTGAACCCATCTCATTAAGAGGCGTCAGTTACGGTTGGCACAATCTTTGGCCACGCTTCTACAACGAAAAAAGCTTGAAATGGTTGGTCAAAGACTGGAATGTCTCGGTGGTACGAGCAGCTATGGGCATCCAGATTGACAACAACTATCTAGACAATCCGGAGCTGGCCATGAAGTGTATGACGCCCATTATAGAAGGAGCTATCAAGAACAACATCTACGTTATCATCGACTGGCACGCTCATACGATGCACACACAAGCCGCCGTTGACTTCTTCAGTAAGATGGCGCAGAAGTATGGAAAGCATTCCAACATCATCTACGAACTGTATAACGAACCTGTGGAAGACTCTTGGGAAAACTTAAAAGAATACGCCCAAACCATCATCCGCGCTATTCGACAGCACGACCCGGACAATATTATCTTGATGGGATGCCCCCATTGGGATCAAGATATTCACCTTGTGGCTGCCAGTCCACTACAGGGAGTCAGCAATGTGATGTACACACTCCACTTCTATGCCGCAACTCACAAGGAATATTTGCGCCAACGAATGGTCGATGCTCTCAATACCGGCCTGCCTATCTTCGTTTCTGAATGTGCAGGAATGGAAGCATCGGGCGACGGGCCACTCAATATGGCTGAATGGCAGAAGTGGATTGACCTGATGGAAAGCAAGAAAATAAGTTGGGTCAACTGGTCTATCTCTGATAAGAAAGAAACTTGTTCAATGCTACTTCCTAGTGCTTCGTCTACCGGAAAATGGAAAGATACCGACCTAAACGAGTCGGGTAAACTTGTCAGAAAGTTTATTAGGCAATATAATCGATAACGTACAACTATTAAAAAAGCGTGCTCCCTCACACCGAGAGAGTACGCTTTTTTGATACTACTACCGTATATACCGCGCTTCTAATAAGAGAATTTCACACCTGCGAAGAAGCAACGTGGTTGTCCCGGACCATAGATATATCCCGAATCACGTCCCCATCCACGGTCGAAATCGCGTTGATAATCGTTCGTAATATTCTGAATGCCGGCATTCACTTCCATCTTCATATAAGCAGTAAGCGGCCATTCGTATGCCACTTTGGTGTTCAGAGTAAAGAAAGTTGGTGTCTGTACCGCTTCAGCAGCTACTTTTTTGCCATTCTCCAAAGTATGGGCGGCATGACCAACCAACATTGTCCCGGTGTAATTACCCGACAACGAGAGCGTCAATCGGCGTACAGGATGGAGCGATGCCGTGAAATACCCGTAGGTAGAGGGCGTGCGCAACATCTTCTTTACCTTAGGAGCAGCCTCGTCCCACTCTGTCAATTCGTCGTAAAGGCTACGTTGTAAGGTCAAACCTGCTTGAAAATCAAACCACCGACTCATGGCCACTTTCCCTTCAAAGTTTAGTCCAAATACCTTAGCACCACTACCATTGTAGCGTTCCTGCAAACTGTTTCCTTCACTATCCTTCTTTTCCAGATTGCGCAAAGCAAACACATCACGCAGCATTGTATAGAATCCTTCCACCAAGAAGTTGGTCTGCACATTGCCGAAATTGTGGTATAGGTCGGCCGAAAGACTGAAACTATGCGAGCGTTCCTCCTTGAGATTAGCCGCCAACTGTGTCATCACACGTTCACCACCGGCATAGCCTACATGCAAATCTTCATCAAATGCCTGTGGCGCACGGAATCCTCCGGCATACCCTATACGCAGACTGACAGCCTGCGAAGGATTATATCGCACATTGACACGCGGACTAAAGATGGCATGACGAATCATGGAATGCTTATCAAGTCGACCGCCTACAAGTAATGTCCAAGCCTCATTGCGCCATTCGTTTTGCACATAACCGCTATAGATACGTACCTTTTGCTCCAACAAATGATTATAGCCATTGATCTCATCCTTTAATCCATCGTAATGATACTCCCCTCCTAAGGTGAGATGAGCAGGCATAAAGCCCAGCTTAGCGAACGAATGGACATATTGACCACCCAACACATAGGTGAAATCACGCGTACGTCCGTAGGCTTTCAGAGCCGTTTCCACATCGTCGGGGGTACCCTCTGCAATACCGCCATAGTAACTTTTACGCTGCGTGGTGCCGAAAGAGAAATATGCTTTCACACGGTCGGCAGCACTACGCGAGATGAAATCATAGCTCAAATTACCACCATTCACGTTGTGGTCTAACTGTTCGGTGATGTTCGACTCATGCGGTGCACGCTCCAAATGATTGCCACCACGTCGGAACTCACCTATATGGTGCAGTTGCAAACGCAACTTGGAATAGGCATTGAGTTTATAAAAAGCATTCAAACCGAGCGTCTCATTACGCAGATTGGGTAGTTCGGTATATCCGTCACCATCATGATCGTAGCCCGGACGATAGTGGTATTGCGTGTAAGCAGACAACCCAGTCTTGCCATCTTCCGATACAATGGAGAGATTAGCCGTGGTATTGTTTTCTATACGTCCACTCTTCCCATTAATAGAAGTCAATGTATGAGCCACTTCAGCGGAGTTTCTCAATGGCTCACGTGTAATAATATTGATCGTACCACCTATAGCCGATGCCCCATACAGAGCAGAACCGCCACCTCTTACCACCTCTACACGTTCAATCATAGAAGCCGGTATCTGTTCAAGCCCATACACACCGTTGAGCGAAGAGAACGTAGGCCGCGAGTCGATAAGTATCTGTGAGTAGTGACCATCTAACCCGTTGATACGCACTTGTGAGAATCCACAGTTCTGACAGTTGTCTTCCGTGCGTACACCGGGCTGGAAATTCAGTCCTTGAGCCATACACATGGCATTGGTAGTCTTAAAGATTTTCGAGTCAATGACATTTACCAAGTTAGGTGCTTCGCGCCGTAATGTCTGCGTACGGTTGGCAGTTGTCACCACCTCGTCGAGCGAAATAGCATCTTCTTCGAGCGAGAAATTAAGTTCGGAAGAAACATTCTTCTTTGTCGTCACTTCCATCACAGCCGTCCGATAGCCCACCATCGTCACTTCTATTTGACAGAGTCTGAGTGGCAGGTTCTTCAAAAAGTAATGTCCTGTGGCATCGGTAGCCGTCTCTAAGGTAGTTCCTTTCACCACCACATGGGCATAAGGCAAGTGTTCACCGGTCTTCCTATCGACTACATGTCCATATACATTGGCTTCGGTTTTACTCGGTGGAGTGTCTGTTTCGGCATTCATGGGCAATAAGAATCCCATCAATGCCATACATAAAAATAAGCGTAATTTTCCTATCATACTTTAGTTTTATTTTGAGTTAAAATGAATTATAGGGGTAACTTGCTGCAAAGTTACTCCTATAGGTCCTGCTCTGCAATACTTAAAACTAGGCATTCTGCCCCATCATGATTTATCATGACCGACCGCCCCGTCGCTTTTCGTCCTCAATCTTATTCACTTTACGAAGTCGTATCCCCAACTTCTAACCACACACAAACCTATTTACTTACTCGCCTACTTGTCAACTACCAGACTGCAAAGGCTTGGCAGTTTTGCTGTCTCGGCTTCGCAGCATTGCTGAAACATCGAGGCAGCAATGTTGCGGAGCCTTTGCAGGATGTTGAGGGTAAAGAGTTTGAAAGTTAATTAATAAGTAAATGAGCAGACAAGTAGGCGAGTTAAAAATGGGAAGGTAGGAGTTTAGAAGTTAGTGGAAGTTGTGCCAAATGCTCACAACCACTTATGTGTCTCCGTTTTTCAGTCTAAATGCATAAAAACAAAGTACCTTCCGGCACCTTTGGCATACTACCTAAATGCTCTCATACGAACATCAATGCCGAGTCCGCTCGCAGCTTTCCGGATAGCGGTGGTATCGGTTGCCCCATAATGATAGGGATAAAGTACCTTCGGACGAATCATCCGAGCTGCCTCACGGAACTGCTTTAAATCGAGCGCCTGCGTATAATCGCATGGCAAAAAGGCAATGTCTATATCCTTCACACCACGCATTTCGGGCGTCAACTCCGTATCACCGGCAATATAAATACGGAATCCGTCAAGGTCGAGGATATAACCATTGGCCACGCCTTTGGGCGCATGACGACGCTTATCTTTCGTGATATTGTAAGCCGCAAGGGCAAAAACTGTCACATCGTCGTCCAACTCTGCCTTGAAACCATTACGCATCAGCACACAATGAGAATAAATTGTGGTCTTAGCAAGTTTGTTCATACAGCGCAAAGGCAACAGAATGTTGGTCGTATTCTTGGTCAGAAGGGCAATGGCATAGGGATCGAAGTGGTCTAAATGTTCATTGGTGACGATGATAAAATCAGCTTTAGGCTTATCGGTATAGTCGATAATGGGGCGTGAGTAACTGCTCACGGGGTCTACCTCGTACTCCAAACCACGGAAATTAATCTGAATGCTGGCATGCTTAATGGGCGTGATAACTACCTTCTCACCCTTGCGTGTGTAATAGGTATCACGCAATTTAGCTTCTTCACGTGCATTGCACGATACTAGGAGAACTATCAGCAAACCAACGAACCAACGCATACGCCCTACCCTTTCTTGCTTAATAAGTCGACCATGATGCGTGCAGCATTGTCCGGAGCCACCGTATCGCCAAGCTTACGGTGTACTTCTTCGTAACCTTCTAGCATCAGACTACGGTCTTTGCTATCAGCAAGAAGGGGTTCCAAGTGGCTCTTGATATTTGCCACAAAGAATCTATCGGCCAACAATTCGGGAACCACTTCTCTATCGGCTATCAAGTTGACCAAACTTATGAACGGTACCTTGATGATGTGATTGAACGCAAAACGAATGAGACGAGGCACCGGTGTCTCGTAGCAAACCACTTGCGGCACACGGAAAAGAGCTGTTTCGAGCGTGGCAGTACCACTGGTAACAAGGGCCGCAGAGGCATGAGCCAACAGCGCAAAGGTCTCATTCTTGACCATGTGAACGTCGCAACCACTCACATACTGCACATAATAATCATCGTCTATAGACGGAGCGCCGGCCAAAACAAGTTGGTATCCATACGCTTCGGCCAAAGGACGAGAAGCCTCTATCATGGCCGGTAAGTTGTCTTTTATCTCTTGTTTACGACTGCCGGCAAGCAAAGCGATGATAGGTTTACTCTCTTCCAAATGATGACGAGCGCAAAATTCGACTTTTGTCTCGTGATAATCTGTTAAGAACAGACGTACCTCATCGGCCGTAGGATTGCCCACATAATGGATGGGATAATGATGCTTTTGCTCAAAGAACGGAATCTCAAAGGGCAAAATAGAGAACAGTTCGTCTACATCCCGGCGTATAGACTTGATTCGCCACTCCTTCCAAGCCCATATTTTCGGTGAGATATAGTAATAAACAGGTATATCGGTATGGGCATGAAGAAACTTGGCTATATTGAGATTGAAGCCCGGATAATCCACCAAGATAACCACATCAGGTTTCCACTGAACAATATCCTGCTTACAGAAAGCCATATTCCGGAAGATGGTACGTAGATGGAGCAACACCGGAATGAACCCCATATAAGCCAATTCACGATAATGCTTGACACGCATTCCACCCACTGCCGACATCAACTCGCCCCCGAAGAAGCGGAATTGCGCCTCCGGGTCTATGTTTTGTAGCGATTTCATGAGATGAGAAGCATGCAAATCGCCGCTGGCTTCGCCTACAATGAGATAGTATTTCATATTTTCTTTTTAAAGGAGTTTGGGAAGTTAAGAAGGAAGTTAATGGGAGATAGAATTGGAGTAAATGGAAGTTAGGCAGAAGTTAACGGAAGTTATCAGATAATAGTCCATAATTTATAAGCTATAAAACATTTGTCCATTAACTCCCGTATCTCCCTTATAACTCCTGTTAACTTCCTTCTTATCTCCCATTAACTCCAGTTCTAACTCCTTACTTCTCCTACAACTCCCAGTTATTCACTTCTTTCACAAACTCATGAGCAGTGACATCCATCTGCGTAGGAGTAATAGCTACATAGTTATGAGCCAATGCCCAATAGTCGGTATCTGCAGCTTCTGGCTCGTCACAGTGGTACTCTCCCACCATCCAGAAGTAATCGAAATCACGCGGATGCCGCTCTTTGACCACCTCATTAATCCAGCGACCATAAGCCATACGGCATGCTTTAATACCATTAAAAGTATTACCTGCGGGGAAGTTCACATTCAGACAGATGCCTTTGGGAAGTCCCTCGGACAATACCTTTTGTACAATGCGTTGTACATACGGTGTCAATGGAGTCAAATCGGCATTCACATCGTAGTCGCAACTAGAGAAGGCTATAGACGGAATATACTTCATACACCCCTCCATGGCAGCTCCCATAGTACCGGAATAATGCGTGTTGACCGACGAATTGTCACCATGATTGATGCCACTCAAGATGAGGTCAGGACGGCGATCTTGGCAAAGCTGGTCGAGAGCTAGCTTCACACAATCCACCGGTGTACCATTACACGACCATACTTCAGTATTCGGCATATTGTGACGTGGCTTCAAACGTAGCGGAGTCGTGACCGAGAAAGCACCCGAAAAACCAGAACGTCCTGATTCAGGAGCAACCACCAAGACATCGGCAAAGTCACTAACCATCGCTACTAAACTCTTGATACCATTGGCATGATAACCATCATCGTTTGAAATTAATATAAAGGGTTTCTTCATTTATCTTATAATAATGTTGAATTCTCTACAAAAGTAGCAAAAAAAGGAGTAAAATACGGCCTTTTCAATGAATTATTGTAACTTTGCAACTAAAACCGTAACGACAACAGCAATAACAAATGGGAAAAATAATCGCATTAGCTAATCAAAAAGGCGGAGTGGGAAAAACCACTACAACTATCAACTTGGCGGCCTCATTGGCGACCATGGAAAAGAGCGTGCTAGTTGTAGATGCCGACCCACAAGCCAATGCTTCCAGTGGATTAGGCGTGGATATAAAAGAGGTGGAATGCTCTCTCTATGAGTGTATCATCGACCATGCCGACGTACGCGATGCCATCTACACAACAGATATAGACGGTCTGGATATTATCCCCAGCCACATCGACCTTGTCGGTGCAGAGATAGAGATGCTCAATCTGGAAAGTCGCGAGAAAGTACTCAAAAAACTTCTTGAGCCCATTAGAAGCGAATATGACTACATCTTGATAGACTGTAGCCCGTCTCTAGGGCTCATTACGGTGAACGCTCTTACGGCAGCCGACTCTGTTATCATCCCTGTTCAATGCGAATACTTTGCCTTGGAGGGTATCAGCAAGTTGCTCAATACCATCAAGATTATCAAAAGCAAGTTGAATCCGAAGTTGGAAATCGAAGGATTCTTGTTGACCATGTACGACAGTCGTCTGCGTTTGGCCAACCAAATATACGACGAAGTGAAGCGCCACTTCCAAGAATTGGTATTCAAAACCGTCATTCAGCGCAATGTAAAACTAAGCGAAAGTCCTAGTCATGGCCTCCCTGTGATACTTTACGACGCCGATTCTACCGGTAGCAAGAACCACTTGGCATTGGCCAAAGAGATTATCAATAAGAATAAGTAATGTGAGTTTCTGAGTTTTTGAGTCCATAAGTTCTTGATCAAAACATCCCGCTTATATAGTCAAAAACTCATTAACTTATCAACTAAAGAACTCATCAAGCACTATGGCAGTACGCAAAAAATATAATAACCTAGGAAGAGGACTCGACCAAATAGGCAGAGGACTGGATGCACTAATATCCACAGAAGGAGTAAGTACTCAAGGTTCGTCGACTATCAACGAGATTCCTATCGAACAAATAGAGGCAAATCCAAATCAACCTCGCCGCGAATTCGACCAAGAAGCATTGCAGGAACTGGCAGCAAGTATCCGTGAAATAGGCATCATCCAACCTATCACGCTACGTCAAACTGCTGAAAATCATTTCCAAATCATTGCCGGCGAACGTCGTTGGCGTGCTTCACAATTGGCCGGACTGACCGCTATTCCAGCCTATATTCGCAAGATTAGCGATGAGAACGTGATGGAAATGGCATTGGTGGAAAACATACAACGCGAAGATTTAAACTCCATTGAGATTGCTTTGGCCTATGAACATCTGATGGAAGGAAGCGGTATGACCCAAGAAAAGGTATCAGAACGTGTGGGCAAAAGCCGTACGGCAATTGCCAATTATCTGCGTCTTCTTAAGCTTCCGGCACAAGTTCAGATGGCATTACAGAAGAAAGAAATCGACATGGGACATGCTAGGGCACTGCTCGCTATCGATAGCCCATCACTCCAAATCAAACTTTTTAAGGAGGTACAAAAGAACGGTTACTCTGTCCGACAGGTCGAAGAGATGGTTCAACATCTCAAGAATGGCGACGATATAGAGAGCGGGCGGAAGAAGATTATAGCTAAAAGACAACTTCCGGAAGAGTTCGGTATCTTGAAAAAGCGACTTTCCACTTTCCTCAACACGAAAGTTCAGCTCACTTGTTCTTCTAAAGGGAAGGGCAAAATCAGTATCCCTTTTGCCAATGAAGAAGAACTAGAGCGTATCATGAACATCTTCGATAAACTGAAAGATTAAGCCTACGTGAAAGGTTTGACTCACATATTGTTCACTGCGTTGGTCATGTTATCGCCTTTATCGGGACGTGCCCAGTACTCAATGCCGCAAGATACCACAACCATTAAGATATCCCAAGCATTAACACATAAGGACAGTCTCGCTTTGAAATCGACTGATAGCATGACTCTTAAAAAGCCAAAAAGAGACTGGACGACATGGCGACCTAGTCCGAAACGAGCACTTTGGCTGGCCTTGGTGATGCCCGGAGCCGGACAGATATATAACCGTAAGTTTTGGAAACTACCTATTATATATGGTGGAATGGTCGGTTGTGCTTACGCTATCAATTGGAACAACCAAATGTATAAGGACTATGCCAAAGCATACCTAGACTTGATGGATGACGATCCAAATACACAAAGCTACAACGATTTTCTGCATTTAGGAGCTAAGATAAACTCTTCGAACATATCTACCTATCAGAATCTGTTCAAAAAACGTAAAGACAGGTTTCGCAGATGGCGTGATTTGAGCATCTTCGTATTGATAGGTGTGTATGCTCTCTCCGTCATTGACGCTTATGTTGATGCCTCTCTTTCTGAGTTTGATATATCCAACGACCTCAGTTTAAGAGTGACACCCACCATCATAAACAATCAGACAGAGCGCAATCCATTTAAAGCCGGTGCAGTAGGATTGAACTGTAGCCTGAACTTTTAAATAAGAAACAAAAGAATGAAAAAACTTTATCTACTCGTTATCACTATGATGTTCGGTGGGATTTGCAGCATGCAAGCCCAATCAAATGATGACAACGAAATCACAGTGACAGACGCGCAAGGGAAGAATGAAGTAATAGAACTCCCCGAAGCTATGACCCAAGAGCTGGACAGTCTGCTCCATCTCTATAATTCAAAGGCCTACTTGAGAATTGATACAAGCTGTAACATGCCCGACATCAATCCTATGTACGATCGCAAAGTGTACAAGGAACGCCTCAGCAAGTTGCCAACTATCATCGAAATGCCATACAATGATGTGGTTCAGAAGTTCATTGATCGCTATAGCGGACACCTCCGTCGCTCTGTAGCCTTTATGCTTGGAGCACAGAATTTCTACATGCCTATCTTCGAACAGGCACTGGAAAGCTACGGTCTTCCATTGGAATTGAAATATCTACCGGTCATAGAATCAGCCTTAAATCCGCTTGCTGTGTCGCGTGTAGGTGCTACCGGACTATGGCAATTCATGTTAAGAACAGCCAAACGGTATAATCTTGAAGTCAATTCTTTGGTCGATGAGCGTCGCGATCCCGTCAAAGCATCGTATGCAGCAGCCCACTATCTGAAAGACTTATACGACATCTATGGTGATTGGAATCTTGTCATTGCCGCCTATAATTGTGGTCCCGACAAAATTAGCAAAGCCATGCACCGTGCCAAGCATAATGACTACTGGCAAATATATCCCTATCTTCCACAAGAAACTAGAGGATATGTACCGGCTTTCATAGCCGCCAATTACATCATGAACTACTATTGCGACCACAACATCTGTCCTATGACGACCGATTTACCGGGCAAGACAGACACCGTAATGGTAAACCGTGATATTCATTTTGAGCAACTATCACACGTTCTAGGTATCAGCATTGATCAGATACAAGAGCTGAATCCGCAATATCGTCGCAACATTATCAATGGCAGCAATGGCTTAACCGCACTCCGTCTACCCTCTGCTAAGATTACAGAGTTCATCGATAACGAGAAAGCTGTCTATGCTTACGGGCCTGACGATTTGGCTATGAAGCGTAAAGAAGTGGCTGTCAACGACGACATACCATCTTATCGACCAAGCAAAAGCTACAGTCATCGCAGTTCATCATCATCACGTCGCCACAAAAGAGAGAAGAGAAGCCGTGGCAAGAGTATTACCATTCGCCAAGGAGACACGCTCTCTGAAATCGCAGCACGCAACGGTACGACCGTTAAAAAACTGAAGAAGCTGAACAAAATTTCCGGTAATAGCATCCGCGCCGGAAAGAAGATAAAAGTGAAATAAGAACCTTTAACCGATACCATCCTATGGACGAGCATACTTTGAAAGAGCAAAACCGCGAACTAGCGGACAATCAATTGATTAATGATGCGTTCCAACATCTACTAGATACCTACTTGGCTTCACGCCATAGGAAGAAGGTTGACATCATTACCAAGGCATTCAATTTTGCCCGTCAGGCTCATAAAGGAGTGCGACGACTCTCCGGTGAGCCTTACATCATGCATCCTATAGCCGTCGCACAAGTTGCTTGCGAAGAGATGGGGTTAGGTTCTACAAGTATCTGTTCGGCTCTACTCCACGATGTTGTAGAAGATACCGACTACACAGTAGAGGACATTGAGAATATGTTTGGGCCTAAGATAGCCCAAATTGTAGACGGTTTGACAAAAATTAGCGGTGGTATCTTTGGTGACAAAGCATCTGCTCAGGCAGAGAATTTCAAAAAGCTTCTGCTCACCATGAGCGACGATATTCGCGTCATCTTGATTAAGATATGCGACCGTCTACACAATATGCGAACGCTGGATAGCCAACCTGCCAACAAGCAATACAAGATAGCAGGCGAGACTATGTACATCTATGCCCCGCTGGCTAACCGACTTGGCCTCAACAAAATCAAGACAGAGCTCGAAGATCTCAGCTTCCGTTACGAACATCCGGAGGAATATGCCAAGATAGAACGGAAACTTGCTGCCACCGAAGCACAGCGCGATACACTGTTCGCTCAGTTCACTAGTCCCATCAAAGAGGCTTTGGATAAGATGGGAGTTCAATACGAAATCAAAGCAAGAGTGAAGAGTCCTTATTCTATTTGGAATAAGATGCAAAACAAACACGTCACTTTCGACGAAATCTACGACATTCTTGCCGTTCGCGTTATCTTCACTCCGAAATCACGAAACAACGAAATCAACGAATGCTTCAACATCTATGTAGCCCTCAGTCAGATATATAAGAGCCATCCGGATCGTCTGCGCGACTGGCTTAACCATCCCAAAGCAAATGGCTATCAAGCACTCCACGTGACGCTGATGAGCAAACAAGGCCGATGGATTGAGGTACAGATACGTAGCGATCGTATGAATGAAGTGGCCGAACAAGGTTTCGCCGCCCATTGGAAATACAAGGAAGGGGGCGAGTACACAGAAGACGAAGGCGAACTTAACGACTGGCTTCGCACCATCAAAGAGATTCTTGACGACCCACAACCCGATGCGATGGACTTTCTTGATGCCATCAAACTCAATCTGTTTGCATCAGAAATCTTCGTATTCACGCCCAAAGGAGAGATTAAAACGATGCCCGCCGGCTGTACGGCTCTCGACTTTGCTTTCCAAATCCATACATTCTTAGGTAGTCATTGCATCGGTGCCAAAGTCAACCACAAGCTTGTACCGCTCAGTCATAAGCTGCAAAGTGGCGACCAAGTAGAAATACTGACAAGCAAAGCACAGCATGTTCAACCTTCGTGGATTAACTTTGTGTCTACCGCTAAAGCCCGTGCCAAGGTACAAGCCATCCTCCGTCGCGATGAACGAGCATTACAAAAGAAAGGTGAGGAACTACTCAACATTTGGCTACAGCAGAACGATATGCAGATGTCGGCATCTATTGTAGCTAAACTCTGCGATGTTCATGACGTCCAAAAACCTGAGAGTTTCTTTCAAGCACTGGCCGAAAAGAAAATCATTCTTGAAGCCAAAGACTTGGACGGGCTTATGGGTAAGCCCAAGAAAGAATCCACATCGCTGGGCTGGCGTAAATACGTTCCATTCTTAGGACATAATAAAAAAGAAGATAAAACTGCCGAAAAGAAGCCGGAG
Organism: Prevotella sp. C0026C3; assembly: GCF_056590795.1. Taxonomy (NCBI): domain Bacteria; kingdom Pseudomonadati; phylum Bacteroidota; class Bacteroidia; order Bacteroidales; family Prevotellaceae; genus Prevotella; species Prevotella sp. C0026C3. The sequence continues at coordinate 41,636 of NZ_JBWPWW010000009.1, forward strand.
ACATTTATTGTAGGCAAAGACTTCAACCGCAAGAAGCCGCTCATTATCAATGAAGACAACATCAGAACGTTTATCTTCCCCAGTTGCTGTCATCCCATTCCCGGCGACGATACGCTCGGCTATATCGACAATAAGGGACAGATAGAGATACATCGTCGCAACTGTCCGATTGCAAGCAAGTTGAAAACGAGCTACGGCAACCGCATCCTTGCCACCCAATGGGACATGCACGACCAGATGTTCTTCGATGCAATCATCGAATTACACGGTATTGATCGCAAGGGAATGCTACACGATGTCGCTGAAATCATATCCGGTAAGATGGATATTAATATCCACAGAGTCACTGTCACTAGCAACGATGGCATCTTCGATGGCGTCATTGAAGTACGTGTACACAACCGTAATGAGGTACGAGAAATCGTTGCCAACCTCCGGCAAATAGCCGATATGCAAGAAGTACAATACATCAAATAAACACAAACACCTTATTCCATGAAACACAGCCGACTACTGTTGGCATCCATTCTTGCCATTTGCTGCTCGCTACATTTGCAAGCCCAATCTATCGATACCGTCAACGTAGCGCAATTTGGTGCTCGCGCCAATAGTTTTGAGAATTGTACCAAAGCGCTTCGACAGGCTATCGAATACTGTCGTACACACCATGTCAAAGTGCTTACATTTGAGAATGGGCGCTACGATTTATGGCCTGAAGGAGCACAACGACGCGATTTCTACATCAGCAACACCTCTTCCGAGATAGAATGTCCGTCGAAAACCAAGGTCATTGGCTTGTTACTCGACAGCCTCCAAAACCTGACCATCGAGGGCAATGGAGCCACTCTCATGTATCATGGCAAGATGACGATGCTCTCCACTTGGCACAGTAGCGAAATCAAACTCCATAATCTGCATTTCGATTTTGAGCGTCCGGGCGGTTCAGAACTCACCTACATAAAGCAAGACAATGACGGTGTGGTACTCAAACTGCATCCCGACAGTCGTTACACCATCATCAACCATCGCCTACAACTCGTTGGTGAAGGTTGGCGTAGCAATCGCAACCATTGCATAGAGTACAGTCCTGAGACTCAACACTTCCAATATACCAATGATTTCAACAAGATTCTAGCTCATTCAGACGTTGAGGAAATCAGTTCCGGTATCCTAAAATTCCACACACCATCAACTTTCCAACCTCAAATAGGTAACACCCTCACCGTGCGCGACATCATCCGCGATCAAGTGGGAATGTTCCTTGCGTATAGCCGTAATATTACTTTGCAGAACGTATATGTACACTATATGCACGGGTTGGGTATCGTAAGTCAGTTCACACGAGACATTACAATGGACAGCGTGTACTGTGAACCACGCGAAGATAGTGGACGATTGCTGGCTTCTTCGGCCGACTTCATGCATTTCTCAGGCTGTGCCGGCAAAATAACCGTTACCAATTGTCGCTATGCCGGAGCCCAAGACGACTGCATCAACGTGCATGGAACCAACCTACGCATCATCCGTAAATTCGATAACCGCACCTTAGAACTACACTTCATGCATCCACAAACCTACGGCTTCGAGGCCTTCTTTCCCGGCGATACGGTCTATTTCGTCCGGGCAGCAAGAATGTTGCGCTACAGTCAATGCACTGTAAAAGCTGTAAAAGCATTGAATCCAAGAACCATACAGCTCGTTCTCAACCGCGACATCCCAACAGATATAGAACTCAATCACGACTGTATTGAGAATTTTACATGGACGCCCGAAGTCGAGATTCGAGACAACTTTTTCACGCGTACCAGTACGCGTGGCGTGCTAGTCACCACCCCTCGTAAAGCCGTTATTGCTAATAATACATTCTTGAAAACCGGTATGAGTGCCATACTTATAGAGGGCGACGCCGAAGGATGGTTTGAATCAGGTCCTGTAACCGATGTTCTCATCAAGGGAAACACTTTTATCGATTGCGGATTCAATGCCAATCCGGAGCGTGCTACCATCGCCATCAACCCGTCAAACAAGATAATCGACCCGAAATTCCCGGTTCACAAGAACATTCGTATCATCGGCAATACCTTTGAGCAGAGTGGCAATCCCATACTATATGCCAAGAGTGTGGCCGGTCTCAAACTGAAAAACAATACCATCAAGTGGCTCACTCCCCTACCCAAAGACAAGAAAGAGATAATCATTGCTAGGAAAAGTAAGTAGTCGACAAAAGTATATAAAAACACTTTACAACATCTTTACCACATCATCAGGATAGAGGATATTGCATTCCCCACTATCCAAAGGTTGCTCACGCAAAAATAAACATAACACAATCTTCTTCTTTTTAGCAAAAGGAAGAAGTAATATTTTACGTTGCAGTTCGGCTAATAAGCGACTGGAATAATCTGCTTTATTCCATTTACATTCTCCTATGAGCAGATATTTTTTATCTACACTCTCTGCAACAATATCAAATTCCAACTGCTCAGACTCTCCTTTTTCATTGATAACTTTTCCCCACCAGCGGCGTGCCATCTGCCACTCATGACCAAATAACACATTACCAGACACGGCAAGAAGACAAAGACGTTCCCATAAATGCCCGATATGGTCATTAAATTGAGCATCCACCATCGCTTTTACCCGTTCATTTCTGCCAATTGCTATCAATGATTTGTTAGGTGCGACAAACCTATAATAAAACTCTAGAAACGGATCTGCTATCCGATAAAGCGTTTTCTTGGTTTTACGCTCTGACTCTCCAAATGGCACTTCTTTGCAAATATATGCCATATCCGTTAAGTTTTTTAAAGGCGTGCTAAGCTCCGTAGTTTTTCTTCCGACCGCATCTGATAACCTTGAAAACTGGCAAAAGCCACGTCCCAATGCTGTCATTATGGAAGCATAAAGCTGAGTATTTCCTTCTTCATCCATAAAAAGAGAAGCAGGTTCATCGTATAACACACCATTTGAATCAAATATCAGGCGTCTAAGTGCATCTTCAAAACTATCTTCATCTTCACGTAATTCCCAATATCTTGGTACACCTCCCCACACACCATACTCTTTAATGGCCTGTACTGCCGTCAAATCAAAAGTCTGCTTCCAGTAACCTAATCCTATCGGTTGAAGTACCATGCGTTCATGAGCACGACCATATAAAGGCTCAGATGCATCTAACATCAGCCTTTGCATCATTCTTTGTGATGAGCCACATATAATAAGATTAAAGTTAAGGTCCTTTGAATCAATCATTTTTTGCAATGTAGAAGGAAGTGATTTGCACGAACTTACTAGATATGGAAACTCATCTAGCACCAGCGTAGTGCCTTTTTGGCAGAGTTGATTAAAAGTCATCAGCAAGTTTTCCCACGAATCAAAGCTCATACCGAGAAATACAGGATAGATACTTGCTATTACATTCTGTAGTAATAGTATTTGCACTGTCATCTCATTCTTTTCCGCCATATAGTAAACGTCCTTGTCCGTCAACACCTGTTTGATAAGGGTTGATTTCCCCAAACGTCTCCGTCCATATATTACGATAAAACTACTATGTGGCTTCTCTAATTGTCTGCGCAAACGGGCTTGTTCATCTACTCTATCAACAAAATCCATAATAATTATTTTAAAAATGATTATTTCAAAAATGTTTTCACAAAAATACAAGATATTATTGACTTTATCAAGTTTTTCTTAAAGTAATCTTGTCGCATGAATGCTTTTTTATTTCTCTTTATATCTGCCTATCACTACATTATAAACTAATAATATGAAATTACTGCAACACTGCTTCAGTATTACTGCCAAGTCATTTCAGCATCGCTGCAAAAGCCAAACAGCAATGTTGCCTCGCCCCTGCAGTCTGGTAGTAGACAAACTAACAAGTAGATAACTTGATGAGTTTGCACACAAAAAGTGAGAAATAAAAAGTGGAGAGTAAGGAGTTTTAAAAGCTAAGTGTATTAAATTACTATGAAAAACAAATGGTTTGGCTCAATCAGACCAAACCATCCATATGGCGTTTGAGTTCTTTTAATTGGTCGCGTACAGACATCAGAGACTCCAATACCTCGGCAGTCTTCTCTACACCCTGCCTGTTTTCATTCAACATCTTACGAGCGGCAGCAAGCTTAAAGCCCCTCACCTTCACAAGATTGTAGATAATCTTAACCTGCTCTATGTCTTTTTCGGTATATTGACGCACCTTAGTTGCCGACTGAGTCTTAGGACGTAGGCGCGGAAACTCGGTTTCCCAATACCGCAATGTACTCTCATTGATGTCGAACATCTGTGCTACTTCTTTGATAGAGTAATACAGCTTAAGATTCTTATTTAGATTCAGTGCCATGCTTTTAGGTGTCCAATTAGTAAAACATTAACCGATTTTATTTGCAAAAATACGCAAAACTCGGTATCTTTGCAAATGTTTTTCCAATGAATTAAATTTAAAGTTATATAAGATGATGACAGCAAATGAGATCCGTGATTCGTATAAAAAGTTCTTCGAATCAAAAGGACACGTCATTGTACCGTCCGCTCCTATGGTGATAAAGGACGACCCTACCCTCATGTTTACGAATGCTGGAATGAACCAGTGGAAAGATATTATCCTCGGAACCAAGCAGCCCGACCCACGTAGACGTACCGACTCACAGAAGTGTCTACGCGTAAGTGGCAAGCACAACGACTTGGAAGAGGTGGGACACGACACGTACCACCACACCATGTTCGAAATGTTGGGCAACTGGAGTTTTGGTGATTATTTCAAAGAGGAAGCTATCGACTACGCTTGGGAATACTTGGTAGACGTGTTACATCTAGACCCTAAGGATCTATATGTAACTGTATTCGAGGGCTCACCCGAAGATAATATCCCCCGCGATGACGAAGCTGCCGGTCATTGGGCAAAGCATTTACCTGCCGACCACATCATCGATGGCAACAAACACGATAACTTTTGGGAGATGGGCGATACCGGTCCATGCGGTCCTTGTTCTGAGATTCACGTAGATTCTCGTCCTGAAGAGGAGAAAGCAACGGTTCCCGGACGCGAATTAGTAAACCAAGACAATCCCCAAGTCATTGAGATTTGGAACATCGTATTCATGCAGTTTGCTCGCAAATCTGACGGTTCACTGGAGTCATTGCCTATGCACGTGATTGATACCGGTATGGGATTCGAACGCTTAGTACGTATGTTGCAAGGCAAACATTCCAACTACGACACTGATATTTTCCAACCTATCATCAAAGAGATTGAACATCTATCTGATTTGAAATACGGTAGTAAGGAAGAAATCGACGTAGCTATGCGCGTTATTGCCGACCACTTGAGAGCCGTAGCGTTCTCTATTGCCGACGGCCAATTACCTAGTAATGCCAAAGCCGGATACGTTATCCGACGTATCTTACGCCGTGCCGTACGCTATGCTTATACTTTCTTAGGGCAGAAATCTGCTTTCATGTTCAAGCTGATACCCGTTCTGGTTCAGGAAATGGGAGTTGCTTATCCGGAGTTACCCGCCCAGCAAGAGCTCATCGCTCGTGTCATCAAGGAAGAGGAAGACAGTTTCTTACGCACTTTAGAGAAAGGTATCAACCTGCTCAATGGCGATATGGAGGAGCTGAAAGCACATGGTAAAACCGAGCTAGACGGTGCAGAAGCATTCCGTTTGTTCGATACTTACGGCTTCCCTCTCGACCTTACAGAACTCATTCTACGCGAAAATGGCTACACAGTCGACGAGAAGCAGTTCGATGAAGAGATGCAGAAACAGAAAGCTCGTGCCCGTAATGCAGCTGTAGTAGAGAATGGTGACTGGGTTGTTTTGAAAGAAGGAGAACAGGAATTCGTAGGTTATGACTATACAGAATATGAATGTCGTATCCTTCGTTATCGCCAAGTGAAACAGAAAAAGAATACATTCTTCGAAGTCGTACTGAATCATACGCCGTTCTATGGAGAAATGGGTGGACAGGTAGGTGATACCGGTATACTTGTTTCAGAGGACGAAACGGTTGATATTATCGACACCAAGCGCGAGAACAACCAAAGCATTCACATCATCAAAGAGTTGCCTAAGAATCTCGAAGCCGACTTCATGGCATGTGTAGACATTGATAAACGCAACGCCAGCGCAGCCAACCACACGGCTACTCACTTGATAGATTACGCCTTGAAACAGGTATTGGGCGACCACGTAGAGCAGAAAGGCTCTTACGTAAGTGCCGAAACGTTGCGCTTCGACTTCTCACATTTCCAGAAAGTTACCGACGAAGAACTGCGCCAAGTAGAACGTATGGTCAACGAAATGATTCGTCAGGACTATCCACTTGACGAACATCGCGACACGCCGATGGAAGAAGCGAAGGCCATGGGAGCCGTAGCTCTGTTCGGAGAGAAGTATGGTGACAAGGTACGCGTGGTTCGTTTCGGTCCTTCTTGTGAATTCTGTGGTGGTATTCATGCCACAAGTACAGGACGAATCGGGCTGTTCAAGATTGTCAGCGAGAGTTCGGTAGCTGCCGGTGTACGCCGTATCGAGGCTTTGACAGGTAAAGCTTGCGAGGAAGCTGTCTATGCTTTGGAAGATACGATGAACGACATCAAGGCACTCTTCAACAACAGTAAGGATTTGAAAGCAGCTATCACGAAGTTCATCAGTGAACACGATAGCATGAAGAAAGACATCGAACGTTTCCAAGCACAGGCAGTTGAGAGACTCAAACAAGAAATTATTAAGCGTGCAGAGAATGTCAATGGCATTTCTGTAGTAAAAGCTGTCGTACCTTTGGAAGCTGCTGCTGCCAAGGATTTAGTATTCAAGATTCGTGAAGCTATCCCTACCCAACTAGTTTGTGCCATCGGTTCTACAGCCAATGATAAACCTATGTTGAGCGTCATGTTCAGCGATGACATGGTTAAAGACCACGATTTAAATGCCGGAAAGATTATCCGTGAGGCTGCCAAACTGATACAGGGAGGTGGCGGTGGACAGCCTCATTACGCACAAGCAGGCGGTAAAAGCCTCGATGGATTGCATGCTGCGGTCGATAAAGTCATTGAGTTGGCCAATCTATAATTAGATTATTGCAACATCAAAACACATATTAAGAAAGCCACTGTTCTAAAAAGAGCAGTGGCTTTTTATTTGTATTACCAAGAAAGAAAACTACTCTTCCTTGATCCTTAGCTCCCAAAAGGCGACGGCAGCAGCCGCTGCCACATTGAGAGAGTCCACATGATGCGACATGGGGATACGTACTACATAGTCGGTTTGGGCGATAGTCTCGCGCGAAAGTCCATCTCCTTCCGTCCCCATCACGATGGCTAGCTTATGTATATCGGTGAGTCTTGGATCGCCAAGGGGGATAAACTGATTGGTCAAAGCCATTGCAGCAGTGCGGAAGCCTAAATCGTTGAGACTGCTAACGGGTGATTCCAACCACGTCCAAGGCACGAGAAATACCGAGCCCATAGACACTCTCACGGCACGACGGTTCAACGGATCGCAAGAAGAAGTGGTGAGTAAGACACCATCAATGCCCAATGCTGCGGCCGAACGGAAGATAGCTCCAATGTTCGTCGTGTCTACAACGCCATCTATTACCACGATTCTACGCGCACCACGGCACACCTCTTCCACACTACAAGCATGCGGGCGACGCATGGCACAAAGCACTCCGCGCGTCAAAGTGTAGCCCGTCAGCTGGGCCAACAACTCGCGGTCGCCCGTATATACAGGTATATCGCCACAGCGTTCGATAATTTCTGCCGCATCACCCATGATGTGTCGACGCTCACAAAGCAGAGAAACAGGCTGGTATCCAGCATCCAATGCCACCTTAATAACCTTCGGACTTTCAGCTATAAATACCGCATTTTGCGGGTCTTTTCGACTCCGCAACTGCGCTTCTGTGAGCGTTGAGAACACCTCAACACCCGGTTCTGTCAGCGATTTTATTTCTATTATTGCCATCTTTTGAATTTATAGAACCACTTGTCTCATCTCGGCCAGTTTGTTCTCGTACGTATCTTGGTCTACCCTGCGACCACGAAGACTACGCACTTGTGGGAAATCTTGGAAATAGGCATCGGTAGATGTGTACCACCCATAGTTGCTAAAGTCGTGTATTCTACGTGCCACAGCATCCAGCCGTTGGGCATATTGAGGATTCACGACAGAGAGAACACGGTCACCGGAAGCCAGTTCCACAGCCAAGATGAGTCGCTCTTTCTCAACCATTCGGCGTGGAGCAACCTCCCGTCGACGACTTGTAATACGTATTTCCCACCCATACCGTCGATTCAAAGCATCCATCATGCTCTTAAAAACAACACCATGTGGTGCCGTATCTTTCAATCCGGTATAGGCTATACTATAATGTATCATCTCGTGCAACAGCACGTTTTGAAACTCACGCTCGCTCTGATCGTAATAGTTACTGAGCTTGATAGCGAAATCATAATAACGCGTCTTGCCCCACCGTGTGGCTCGTTTACACGACATCGTACCCAGCCTAGTGCGTGATTTCGATGTCCCCAATAGCGGACGAGGGAGTTTTCCACCGAAATATTCATGGTTGAAACGGTCGAACCACTTCCCCATCCACTCCGAGGTTACTTGCATAATTCTCGCAAAGTCTTTTCCAATTTATCTATCATCACAGTACCTAGAACCACCTTTCCATCCTTATCTAGGATGTAAGTAGACGGAATCCAGTGCACACCATACGCCTTTGCGATAGCCGATTCGCGCATCTTCTTCAGCTCGCTGACGTTAATATATCCCAGTCCATACTTCTTAATAGCATTCTCCCAATTCGTTTTATCGGTATCAAAAGAGATTCCTACAAATGCAACACAGTCTTTATACTCATTCCAGAGTTTCACGACACGGGGCAAATCCTTACGGCAATCTGGGCACCAAGAAGCCCAGAAATCAAGTACGACAATCTTTCCTTTCAAGCTAGTGGAATGAAATATCGTGCCATCGGGTTGTTTTAAACTAAATGTAGGAGCCACAGTTCCTATCTTCAACAGTTCGGTTGCGTACTGCACATCTTCGTCTACGACTGCAGTCTGCGCTTTCACGCCTACCGCAGAAAGCAGCATCAAGGCCGCCATCAACATTTTCTTCATCATCATCTTATCTTTAATCTCTATTTTATAATCTGTTCTTCTATCTGCGATTTCGGCCAATTGACAAGGAACAACTTCTCCGTTGCACGTGTAAAAGCCGTGTACAACCAGTGTATATAATCAGGCGTCAGCATGTCGTCGGGCATATATCCTTGGTCTATATACACATGCGACCACTGTCCGCCCTGAGCTTTATGACACGTAAAGCTATACCCATATTTGATTTGCAAGGCATTGAAATAAATGTCTTTACGCAATTCTGTGAGCCGAGCAGTCTTCGTCGAGAGGTCGGCGTAGTCTTCCATCACACCTTGATACAACCGTTCGTTTTGCTCACGTGTCAGTGCCGGCGATTCAGTTGTCAACGAATCAAGCACCACCGTGGTCTGCATCTCATAATCATCATAATCGGGGAAGCGCAGTAAAACGTCGGCAAAGCTGAATCCATACAGGTCGCGAATATTGCGAACCTTCAATACTACCGCCCTATCGCCATTGGCTATGAACGACATCGGGCACTTCTCGCCCTCAACAGCACGTGCATTTTCCTCGGTTACCCAGTAATAGTTGTTCTTCACTATCATCAGCAAATCGCCCGTATTCAGTACATCTTCACGGTCAAGCACGCTCCCACGAATACCCTGATTGTAGATGTTGGCACGCTTATTACTACGCGTTATCACCGTGGTCTCATCCATTCCTACATGGCTATAGCTACTCGCTAACGCGTCTACCAGTTCATTTCCCGGTACCATCACGATGTCGGCAAAGCCTTGGAACCGCACTTTTGGCATCGTGGTAGCCGTATCGAGCGTTATCATTCGGCGAATAGTCGTGGCATTATAGAGTATTCCACTCTCACTACTCTGTCGTAACACCTCGTCCAAATCGCACTCATATACACGCAATCCATAACCGGCCAATTGCTGAGCGCTCAATGCCGGTGACTCAATTTCGCCCACCGGGGGCAGCTGAGCCTTGTCTCCGATAAGTAACAGACGGTCGTTCTGCCCTTCATAGACGAACTTCACAAGGTCATCAAGCAATCTTCCTGAACCAAAGCTACTATCTCCGAGGCCTTGATTAGCTATCATCGAACTCTCATCGACCATGAAAAGCGTGTCGCGATACGTATTGCGATTGAGGTTGAACTGCCCATCAAGCCCCTCATAAACCTTCTCCCGATAGATACGACGATGAATGGTGTAAGCCTCATGCTCACTATTGAGCGCAAACACCTTGGCTGCACGCCCCGTCGGAGCCAGCAATAATACACGTTGCTTCAGCTTCTTCATCGTGCGCACAATAGCTCCGGCCAGACTCGTCTTTCCCGTTCCGGCACTGCCACGCAGTATCATGACGGCTTCAGGAGAGCGGTCGGTAAGGAATTGAGCAAACACATTGAGCGCATGACACTGGTCGGCTGTGGGTTCAAAACCAAAGGCTTGAACTATCTCATATTTTATTTCGTCGCTAATCATACAATGTTCTTGCAAATATAGAGAATTACTCTGAATTGGCAAAGAAAAACCACTCATCTCACTGCAAAGGCAGTGCAGCAAGACTGCAAAAACCAAACAGCATTGCTGCATAGGCAAGGCAGCAATATTGCGAAAGCTTTGCAGCAACCTCTCTCCGCCCCTTATAGCCCCACCCCAACCCTCCCCAAAAAGGGAGGGAGGATGAAATGGGAGATGAGTTAGTTAGTCTTTGAGTTGATAAGTTCTTAGGTTGTGAGATGGACTGGAATTCATCCTTGCACTATAGAGCATAAAAGAGAAAAGCAAAACTCATAGCATAAAAACATAAAAGGGTAGCTTCACAGCCACCCTATTACATATTATACAAAAACATTATGAATTTTTATTTAGCGAACAAGATTTATCTCATTTAATCAAAGTCTCATAATGAAACTCTACTTCGGAGTTATTAGGAGTAAAACGCCTTACAGGCGCTAGAATAGCAAAAGGAGTTAATGGACAAATGTCTGTTGACTCCAAGCCTCTATGAGGTTTTAACTCCTCTTAACTTCTCCATACTTCCACACTTACAAGACTTGTATAGTTTAATCTCTGTGTTGTCTTATTGTGCTTGTTTGCACGATTTACACTTGCGTTGACAATAGCGTTCGCACTGCATCCGGATGTCGTAGCCCAACATGGCACCCAAGATAAAGTCTTCTTCGGGCGTAAGTTGGCTCAACGGACGAGTGACGAAAAGACGAATAGCATCCAGACATTCCTTGCGACCAAAGAAAAGATTAAGTCGAGTACCGTCTACCTGTTGTACAATGTAGCTGATATTCTGACGTTCAAGGCGCTGAAGTGCAAACTGTTCATATCGCTTGTTGAAAGTGAAGAGTACCATTTGGCGCACTCCTTTCTGATATTCATAGATATGATTCATCAGTACCTTCATGTCGGCTGGTATCAACTCAGTCTGCTGCATGCTATTCCTCTTACTATCGTCGTAAATATTTAATCGTCTAATTTCGTTTTTCTATTATAGGCTAGACTTGATACTTTCAAGCCAAGCATCAATGCGACTTTCAGTCTTATCGTCTTCGTTGACATCGTCAAGAGCCAATCCAATGAACTGGCCATCGACTACGGCGTCACTATCATCGAATGTATAACCATCGGTAGACACTGCACCAACAACGGTAGCACCGGCATCCTGAACAGCATCGTAGAGTTCTTTCATTGCTCCACAGAATGTGTCACCATACGATTCGCTATCACCACAACCGAAGAGAGCAACCGTCTTACCAGCCAAATCGACAGCCTTTAGCATCTTCAAACCATCGTACCAGTCATCTTGCAGTTCACCACTGCCCCATGTAGAAGTACCCAAAATGAGGTTGTCATTCTCTTTCAATACGTCTTCTGTCAAATTAGCGACATCCAAAGATTCTACACCTAGCTTGCTAGCAACGGTCTCTGCCAAACTCTGACATGTTCCTGTAGAGGAACCATAAATTACGATTGTCTTTTTCATATCTTTTATTTTTTATTATTCAAAACTCAACGTTGCAAAGTTAATACCAATCCACATATCTTGCAATACCTAGAAATAGTGTTTTTATCAAATACCTATAAATAGTGATAATATGAAAGTCTAACTATGAAAATTATCAGTCGACTACCAATGATAGATAGACACAATTGTTACCAAGGGCTTTCTAAAGCGACATGAATTGCCAGCTTAATACCAACAATGAGATATTAGGCATAAAAAAAGTGCGATACTTAGGTATCGCACTTCATATGATTAAAGCAATTTCGCTGTTAGTTTTTCCAACATATCCGCCGTCATGGAATCCAAATCGTATTGTGGTTTCCAATCCCACTCGCTGCGTGCGCAAGAGTCATCCATACTATCGGGCCAACTATTGGCAATACGTTGCTTCATCGGGTCAACATCATACACCATTTCAAAGTCGGGTTTATGTTTGCGGATAGCCGCATAGATATTCTCAGGAGCAAAGCTCATGGCTGCAATATTAAATGCATTGCGATGGATAAGACGCGTAGGGTCGGCCTCCATCAAGCCGATAGCTGCATTCAAAGCATCGGGCATGTACATCATATCCATCAATGTGCCCTCGCCTATTGGGCAGACGAAACGCTCACCACGCACTGCCGAATAGTAGATATCGACTGCATAGTCGGTGGTACCACCACCCGGAGGAGTAACATAAGAGATGATACCGGGGAAACGAACGGCACGCGTATCAACACCATATTTATTAAAATAATAATCGCTGAGCAACTCTGTTGTCACCTTAGACACTCCATAGATGGTGCGTGGACGCTGAATGGTGTCTTGAGGAGTCATCACATGTGGGGTATTCGTACCAAAAGAGCCGATAGAACTAGGTGTAAAAACTGCACAATGATGCTCGCGAGCCACTTCGAGGATATTCCATAAGCCATCAATACCAATAGTCCATGCCAATCGAGGCTTGGATTCTGCTACCACAGAGAGCAACGCTGCAAGATTATAGATGGTATCAATATGATAATCGGCTACAACCTTAGCAATCAAGTCGGGACGCGTAACATCGGCTATAGCCGAAGGACCGGATTCTTTTAGTTCGCCTTTGGGTTCGGCACCGGGAATATAACCGGCCACTACATGTTCATTACCATAACGTTTTCTTAGCTCCATTGTAAGTTCAGACCCAATCTGGCCTGTGGCACCTACAACCAAAATATTCTTCATTGCCTAGATTACTTTTAACTATGATCTATTTAAGTTTTACGCTGCAAAGTAAATGCTATTTTTTGAGAATGCGAAGAGATTTTTTCTAAATAATAACCTTTGGAAGACCATTTAAACAAAAATAACAAAAAACACTTCCATATCAGGAAAATTATCTGTTCCTTTGAACCATATTTAATACCACTAATAGTAATATGTACGGAAAAATAAAAGAACATCTTTGCAATACGCTTGCCGAGATTAAAGAGGCCGGACTTTATAAAGAAGAACGACTGATTGAAGGCCCACAACAGGCCGCTATCAACGTAAAAGGACAGGAAGTATTAAATTTCTGCGCCAACAACTACTTGGGATTGTCTAACCATCCTCGCCTCATTGAGGGGGCAAAGCAGATGATGGATAAGAGAGGTTACGGCATGTCTTCGGTTCGTTTCATCTGTGGAACACAGGATATACACAAGGAACTGGAAACAGCTATCTCTGATTACTTCAAGACTGAGGATACTATCTTGTATGCTGCATGCTTCGATGCCAACGGTGGTGTGTTCGAACCATTGCTTACCGACCAAGATGCCATTATCTCCGATGCATTGAACCACGCGTCTATTATCGACGGTGTACGCCTGTGTAAGGCTAAACGCTATCGTTATGCTAACGCCAATATGGAAGAATTGGAGAAATGTTTGCAGGAAGCTCAGGCTCAAAGATTCCGTATCATCGTGACCGATGGTGTGTTCTCTATGGACGGAAACGTAGCTCCTATTGATAAGATTTGCGATTTGGCAGAGAAATACGACGCCTTGGTAATGGTAGACGAATCGCACTCTGCAGGTGTGGTAGGTGCTACTGGGCACGGTGTCAGTGAATTCTTCAACACTTATGGTCGTGTAGATATTTACACAGGCACACTGGGTAAAGCCTTTGGTGGAGCATTGGGCGGATTCACAACCGGTAGAAAAGAAATCATCGACTTGCTACGCCAACGTAGTCGTCCATACCTATTCTCCAACTCATTAGCTCCCGGTATCATTGGCGCGAGCCTTGAAGTGTTCAAGATGCTCAAGGAAAGTAACGAACTACACGACCGCTTGGTGGAAAATGTAGAGTACTTCCGCGATAAGATGATAGCTGCCAGCTTCGACATCAAACCTACCCAAAGCGCTATCTGCGCAGTGATGTTGTACGATGCTAAACTCTCTCAAGTATATGCAGCTAAGCTCCAAGAGGAAGGTATCTACGTAACAGGATTCTACTATCCGGTCGTTCCGAAAGATCAAGCACGTATCCGTGTACAGATTTCGGCAGGACATAACCGCGAACAACTGGACAAATGTATAGCCGCATTTATTAAGGTTGGCAAAGAATTAGGCGCATTAAAGGCCTAGTATTTGCCCTACCGTATAAAAATAAAAACTGCAAGCAATCTAGTAACTAGAAAGCTTGCAGCTTTTTATTTTCCTTTATTTATTAGTTGTTGATGCCACGATTGTTAAGTGTAGTGTTCAGCAACATCAGGTATTTGCGATACTGTCCCTCATCCAAAACGTAGTGCATATACTTCAAATCCTTTGCGATAGCCTTATCCTTCATGACTTTACGGTCGCTAACAGGAGCGTTGGCAGCATTCATCATCTCTACAGCGAAAGTCTTATGAATGTCTTTTACACCGTCAAGCTGGTCGATTGAGAGGCTCAAAGCATCAGCCAACTTATTAAAGTTTACATTCATATTGTAAGCAGCAACAGTGTTAGTTGCATTTGTATTCTCTCCTTCTGCGAAAGCCATTGTCATACTTAGCATGGCTACAATAGTCAAAACAATCTTCTTCATAATCTTTTTACCTTTCTAATTTTTGTTATTATCCTTTGTCTTTTGACATTGCAAAGATAACAAGACCGCCCTTTTTCACAACCAATCTATCAAATTGTTTGCGATAACAGCATCTTTTATTGATTTGAATCAATATTATAATTACAGATTGTAACATTTATATAATCATAAAATATAGATTCTGCAAGTTTGCATAAGCACCATCGCTTATCTCGTTTTTTATTTGTACCTTTGTACCATTATACCCATATTATTAATTATATATTAGAAAATGGAAAATAACAACAAGTATATTGCTGTTGCATACAAGCTAACAACCATCGACGGCGAAGAGCTAGAAATGGTAGAAGAAGCTACCGTAGGGAAACCATTCCAATTTATTAGCGGATTCGGTGTCACGCTTGATAAGTTTGAGAAATCTGTAATTGACTTGGAAAAAGGAGCTGAATTCGATTTCACCCTCACTTCCGATGAAGCTTACGGAGAGTTCGAAGAAGAGCGTGTATTGGACTTAGATAAGAGCATTTTCAGCATTAATGGACACTTCGACCATGAGAATATCTTCGTAGATGCAATTGTTCCACTACAGAATGAAGATGGAAACAGATTCATGGGACATGTATTGGAGATTACAGATTCAACCGTAAAGATGGATTTGAATCATCCTCTTGCCGGCAAGCAACTCAACTTCAAGGGGCACATAGTAGAATCACGCGAAGCTACAAACGAAGAAATTGAAGGCATGATCAATCGCCTGAGTGGTGAAGGATGTAACTGCGGAAGCTGCAATCACAACCATGAACATGGCGAAGGTGGCTGTGGGCATCACCATGAACACGATGAAGGATGCTGTGGAAAGCACCATCACGATGGTGAATGCAGCTGCCATCATCATGATGAATAGTCACACTCCCATCATATTCAAAGCAATATGAGAAATACTTTTGGAAATATTTTCACCCTCACCACATTTGGTGAAAGCCACGGTATCGCTGTTGGCGGTATCATAGACGGTTTTCCGGCCGGTATAGAGATAGACCTTGAGTTTATCCAAAACGAACTCAATCGACGCCGTCCGGGACAAAGCAAGATTACTACCGACCGCAAAGAATTCGACCAAGTAGAGTTTTTAAGTGGCATATTTGAGGGAAAATCGACCGGTGCTCCGATTGGTTTTGAGGTTCGTAATCGCAATCAGCACTCCAAAGATTACGACAATATGCGCAATCTTTTCCGTCCTTCACATGCAGATTACACCTATTACAACAAGTATGGGAATCGAGATCATCGTGGCGGAGGGCGCTCTTCGGCTCGTATCACACTTGCCAGAGTCGTTGGAGGAGCGCTTGCCAAGCTTGCTCTCAAGCAACTGGACATCGACATCAAAGCCTATACTTCGCAGGTAGGCGACATTGCTTTGGACAGAGACTATCGCAAATACGACCTCTCTAAGATTGAAGACAACCCTGTAAGGTGTCCCGACCAAGAGGTAGCTGCAAAGATGGAAGAACTCATTAGAAGCGTTAAAAAACAAGGAGATACCGTTGGCGGCATCATCACATGCATGATAAAGGGTTGCCCCATAGGATTGGGAGAACCCGAATTTGGTAAACTCCATGCCCAATTAGGGGGTGCCATGCTCACTATCAATGCTGTCAAAGGTTTTGAATATGGCGAAGGATTCAATGGCGTATCGGCACGAGGAAGTCAGCAAAACGACGAATTCATCAATGTCGATGACCAAATTACTACTGCAACCAACCGTAGTGGTGGCATCCAAGGTGGTATCAGCAACGGCCAAGACATTTACTTTAGAGTGGCATTCAAGCCTGTTGCAACTATCTTAATGCCGCAAAATACAGTGGACAAACAAGGAAATGCTGCGATACTTGACGTACGTGGACGTCACGATTCATGCGTCTTACCACGCGCAGTACCTATCGTAGAGGCCATGACCGCCATGGTTTTACTCGACAACTATCTACTGAATCGCGCCGTTAAATGGTAAAAGCGAAGAAAAAAGACCTTACTACAAGGCTTTATCTACAAAATTATATGAAATTTACAACAACAATTTGCGGAATCGAGAGATTCCAATAATGTGTTTAGTAAAGTCTAGTTTAGTTTTTGTGTTGGTTGAGGGTGGCTCATAAGCCACCCTCATTTTTTTATTCTATTGCGCCAATTATCTCATTCACATCAGCAATACCATGCTCATCAAGCCACGCTTCAATACCATTACGCACCTTGATTGTGACAGCAGGATCGATAAAGTTAGCCACTCCTATCTCCACCGCCGTAGCACCACACATCATAAATTCTATCGCATCTTTGGCCGTAGAGATGCCTCCCATTCCCACTACAGGAATCTTTACTGCATGATATACATCGTACACCATACGTAAAGCAACGGGCTTTACAGCCGGCCCACTGAGTCCACCGGTACGAATACTCAACAGCGGTTTACGCTTTTCTATATCCACAGCCATTCCCATGAGTGTATTGATAAGCGACACACTATCGGCTCCCTCAGCTTCACAAGCACGCGCAATGTCCGCAATATTCGACACATTGGGCGAAAGTTTCACGATAATAGGTTTATGGTAAGCCTCACGCACAGCCTTTACGACACTGGCAGCACCGGCACATGTCGTACCGAAAGCCATCCCTCCATCTTTCACATTGGGGCAACTTACATTCAACTCTATCGCCGGAATACACTCCAAATCGTTCAGACGAGCAGCACATTCAGCATAATTCTCCGGTGAACTGCCACTCACATTGACTATCATATTGGTATCAATATCCTTAATTTCAGGATAGATATGCTCACAAAAGTAGTCCACCCCTTTGTTCTGAAGCCCCACACAGTTGAGCATACCCATCGCAGTTTCGGCCATACGAGGATAATCATTGCCCTCACGAGAAACCAAAGTCGTCCCTTTTACCACAATACCACCAAGTTCATTGAGCGGTACGAAATCAGCAAACTCAACCCCATAACCAAACGTTCCGGAAGCCGTCATCACCGGATTCTTCAACGACAAACCACCTATCTTGACTCCTAAAGCTGCCATAATAATCGATTAATATTCATCACCGGACCTTCTTTGCACACACATACATTGCCTTCATCGGTCTTCTCTACACAACAAAGACACGCTCCAAGACCGCAAGCCATCTGGTTTTCTAGCGATACTTCGCACATAATTTGATGCTCATGGGCATATCGAGCCACACTCAACATCATAGGCTTTGGCCCACACGTACCAATCTGGTCGAACTTTTCAGCCACCAAGACAGAATGATTGGTCACAAAACCTCGCTCTCCCATACAGCCGTCCTCGGTCGTTACACACACACGCCCATACTTATTAAACTCGTCTAGAAGCAACACATCTTTCGCAGAACGAGCGCCTAGAATGAACGTAGCCTCACACCCCATATCCTTCAATGCTTTTCCCCAGAACAGCAACGGGGCTACCCCCACACCGCCACCAATCAACAACACCTTCTTATCAGCAGATGCCGGCATAGAGAAACTGGTACCAAGCGGCAATACACAGTTCACCATATCACCTGTATTCAGACGCGCTAATTGACGTGTTCCGTCGCCTATGGCAGCCACTAGAAGCCACAACTCATTGCTATCTCTATCTACAAAACAAATGGAAATAGGACGCCGAAGAAATGTAGAAGGCGAATTGTCTACACGAACTTCAACAAATTGTCCGGGAAGCATATCAGGTAAAGCCTGTGAAGCAGTCAATTTAATAAGCACATGCTTATCGCTCAAAGCCTCTACAGAAGAAACCCGAAGGTCTAAAACGTATTTTTTCATCGATGCTTTTGGTATGTATCTGCAAAGATAACTTAATTTAAAGCCAAATCAAAATATTCAGATTGAATTCTACACTTATATATATAATAAGGTGCAAATAGCAAAAGTCATAAATCAACTATTCCTTAGGGACAAACGTCTCCCATGTCTTATCGTCAAAAAAGATTCTTATTTCTGTTATTCTACGAGTCTTTTTGTCAAGAATATTAATAATATTTTTAGCTTGATTTGGAGTCATTTTAGGCACACGTTGAGCAGACGTATCGGTAAAGAGATCAGGTGTTGGAATTTCACCCTGAGCCGAAAAATCCAACATACCACTAGCAGTGGAGGAGTGAGTTTCCTCCTTTGACTGTTCAACATTACTGCTCTCTGATTCATACATCGTCCCAGTACCAAACATCAACCAATCAGTAGAGATACTGGGAATTTTATTTTTGATGGCTTCTACAATATTGAGTGTCGGACGAGTACGTCCATTAAAAATACTACTCAACGATGCCGGAGACATCCCAATAAATTCTGCAAATTCTTGTTGAGTCATTTTTCGACTCTCCATAATATTCCTAATTCTATCCTTCATAATTGCTTCAATTTGGTGAGTAAGCCCCCAAAATAGGGCATTGACGTTAACTTTACAAAGGTAAAGTAAAAAAAACACATCACCAACAGTCTAATATAGTTTTTTAAAGTCTAAATTTAATATTTGTATTTTTAAATATTCAAATTTCAATACCATGATTGCCTAGGGTATACTTCGGTTTTGTATATTGTAAATTGAATCTAGTATTACTTAGCAAATTTTCTATTTAATATAAACAAATAATTATATGATATACAGCAACTTACAGTTGTAACATAGTTTAAATAGTGTATATTACATCCTATATAGCCCAATATTTCGCATAAACTTCATGGCATTTAGTTTATTACAAATACATAAATAACTAGTTATCAACACATTATAATCAATATAAATGCATCGAATAAATATTTGTATACATACATATATTTATATATTTTGATTCATATATTCGTATCAACAAATCTAATTTACAATATAAAACAATCATTCTTATTCTCTTGTGTTTACATATTTAGATTTCAAAATCTAAATAACGACCATCCTATACAGCTTTCTAAATGCAAACAAACGTGAATAAAAAAGATACAAGAGGGTAAATATGACAAAACAAGCGTGGCTGCCATATTCCTAACAAGTGGCCGAAAAGCTACATATATGCGATTTTCAGAGGGGGGAAAATAGACCTAAATCCCCTATAACAAAGCATTTAGGCATAAAAAAAGTGCTCTTGAAGAGCACTCATTCTAGAGAAAATAAGAGATAAAAATGACCGTTTTAGTGCAAAATATAGAAAATAAGCTCTTTCATCAGGTCACCTGCAGAGGTGTTTGGATTGTCCAATCCCTTACTTTTACCATCTATTTCTCTTATTTTAGAAATTATCTGGAGAGTTTTCATCGCTGTATAATTTCTCATACCAGCGAGGTAATCTTTCACTGCCCACATACTCCTAAGATCTAAATGTCGAGCCAACTCTCCTTCATTAGTTTTGTTTGGAGCATAGTGAGCAATCATTAAATTTTCGAAGAAAGAGAACAGTAATGGCAAGAAAGCATAGAGTGAACCAGACTTAGGGTTTTTGTCAAAATAATTAATAATTTGATTTGCTTTATAAATGTCACGATTTATGATAGCATTTTTCAACTCGAATGCATTGAAATCTTTGCTCACTCCAATTTCTCTTTCAACAATTTCAGGGGTCACTCTCCTATCATCAGCCGAAAGAGAAATTAACACTTTATCCAATTCCGAAGTCAAACGATGCAAGTCAGCACCCACATGATCGGCAATCATCTGCGACGCTTTCTGTTCAATCGTTGCTTTCCTAGCCGACAAGTACGAAGTGATAAAACCGGGAAGCTGATAGTCTTTCAACTTCTTACTTTCAAAAACTACACCGGCAGCTTCCGCTTTCCCTACCCATTTCTTACGTCGGTCAAGCGTCCCATTCTTATGACAGAGTACCAAAATGGTCGACTTCACAGGTTTTTCCACATACTTTTCCAGTGCATCTGCACCTTTCATATCTTTAGCCTCTTTCACAATGACCAATCGATATTCCGCCATCATGGGATAACCTTTTGCCAAATCAACCACCTGAGCACCCGTAACATCAGCTCCAAACACCACTGTTTGGTTGAAATCACGCTCTTCCGGCTGCAATACGTGGTCGGCTATATAGTCTGCTATCTTATCTATATAGAACGATTCATCGCCCATCAATATATAAATAGGTGAAAATTTGCGAGCCACGAGGTCACGCATCAATGTTTCATAAGAAATTCCTGCTTGTCGTTTTTCAGCCATTTTTTACTTAACTTTGTCGTAGTTATCCACAAAGTTAAGAAAATGATTCCATTAAACCTGCCTCCATACCCCATAAAATTGTCGGGCACACAAGACAAGCCGACCATTTTCGACCTGCTCAGACGCCGCTATGTAGCCTTGACACCGGAGGAATGGGTGAGACAACACTTCGTACATTTTCTAATAGAACACAAAGGTTACCCCGCTACCCTGCTGGCCAACGAGGTAAAACTCAACGTAGGTAACAAGACATTGCGTGCAGATAGCATATTATACGACACGTTGTTACACCCGCGTATGATTGTAGAATACAAAGCACCCCATATTACGCTCACACAGAAAGTATTCGACCAAATATCCGTTTACAATCTCATTCTACATGTAGATTACCTCGTTGTAAGCAATGGCTTACAACATTATTGCTGTAAAATGGACTACAAAAATCACCGATATGTCTTCCTTCAAGACATACCGATGTACACAGAAATGGGATAAACTCCTAACTCTTCACTCACTGCAGAGGCTTATCAGTATCACTGCCAAACCACTGCAAAAACGCTGGCGAGGCTTCGCAGCGATGCTGACATCCCCTTGCAGCAAAACAAGAGTACTAATCTAATATCTTACTGGTATCCTTTTCCAAGCCTCGAAGATACCTCCAACTATGCAAATATTTGCGCAATCGCCGGCAATCCTCTTCTGATAAATCGTTCAATCTACGTATATCCATGTTGTCTTCCAAGTCGGCTATCTTCACCTCTTTGCCCCGTTCAGACTGCTCTACTCGCAAAATGAAATCAGCATAACTCTCTCCTTCTTGCCGAGTCACAGCCAAAACATCGTCTACAACTTCTTGCGGAAATCCCATCGAAAGCAAATAGTCAGGCGTCACATCCGTATCCTCCAGCAGATCATGAAGCCACGCTACAATCTTCGTTTCATCCGCATAGCAGCGAGCAGCCACACGTTTCACATGCTCCACATACTTAGCTCCCCCTTTATCGGTTTGCCCTTGATGCTTCTCACCGGCCAATTTCATAGCCTTAGCACAAAGAATATCAACATTTCTCATAGTCGCATATTTTAATAACTTCACAAATATAGCAAAATAAGTTGATAAGTGTTCTCTTCCAATCGCTTTTTATTACAAGTAACATAAAAAGAAAAGGGCACGACCGACAAATCCGTCGGCCATGCCCTTGATGCTGTTTATTAATACTTTCCGTTCGTACTTAGACCGCCTGTTTAGCCGGTCTACCACGACGCCCCTGCTTCTTTTCAGCCGCAGGTTCTACCTTCAAAAACTCCTTCTTATACTGACGAGGAGTCTTGCCCTGTAACTTAAAGAATGCACTATAAAAACTTTGACGATTAGAGAATCCTACCATCTCACTCACATCTTCCATTCTCAACTTGGCATAACGCCTGTCTGCCAAAATACTCATGGCCTCGTTAATGCGATAAGAATTCACTAATTCGCAATAATTCATATGAAAACGATCGGCACATACTGCCGAAATATACCTTACATTGGTAGCAAGATCGCTGGCAAGTTGCCTTGCGCTGTAAGCCTTATCCTTATACTTAGCTTCCAATACAATCTTATTACGAATCTTTTCATACAAATCGTCCTTTACATCGGGATTCATGTACGTGCGGTAAGCCGCTTTCTTCTCTTTTTTTTCTTTGATATTATACTTTGCCATCTTCCGCTAAAACTTAATTACCTTAAATCCACTTCATACAGTGGTAATACCTAACATGACCGACAAAATTAGTAAATATTTGACACATCTCACCATCTTAGTTTATTTTTTTTGATTATTAAACTCACTTTGCACATTTCTTTGAAATTGCAAGGTAGTCTACCTTTATTCACTTTCAAAACCTCTATGAGCTTTACTTCGGGCAATATGATACAATTTTCAACAAATGGCATACATTTTGCACTCACTCCATCAGTTGTCAATGACAACCTTATTATACAACAACATCAACGAGTAAGCACTTTGAAAATGCCACTCAGATTTACTTACAACAATCGTAACACACTATGGCAATAGGAAAATGGATAGGAGGATTTCTTGGTTTTATCAACGCGGGACCGCTCGGTGCACTCGCAGGATTTGCACTTGGCGCCCTCTTCGATGCCGGATTGGACGCTGTCAATACGCCTGATAACGAACCGAGGTACACGAACGACCAGCAACATTCAGCTCATCAATACGCATATCAACAGTCGTATGAGGGACAACGAAACTCCTTTCTATTCTCATTATTGGTACTTGCATCGTACGAGGTGAAAGCCGATGGCAAGGTAATGCACTCTGAAATGGAGTTGGTACGCAACTTCCTACGCCAGAATTTCGGCGAGTCTGCCGTACAACAAGGCGACCAAATCATGCGAAGACTGTTTGAACAGCAGAAACAAATGGGCGATATTGCTTATCGAAACATCATCGCCGACTCGTGCAGACAGATTGCCATGAACATGGACTACGCCCAACGATTGCAACTACTCCACTTTTTGCTGATGATAGCGCAAGCAGACGGCAGTGTCGTAACAGCCGAAATAGAGGCTATTCGATTCATGGGTAGGCAGCTCGGTATGGATCACGAAGATATCAACTCGCTGCTCAACATCGGCAAAAACAACCTCGATGCAGCTTATCAAGTATTGGGTATCACTCCGCATGCCACCGATGAGGAGATAAAAGTAGCCTACCGCAAGATGGCACTCAAGCATCATCCTGATCGCGTGGCAGCCCTCGGAGAGGATATTCGTAAAGCGGCTGAGATAAAATTACAGGAAATAAACGAGGCTAAAGAAAAGATTTACAAGGCTCGTGGATTGTAAATCGCGTATAAAAAACAAAAAGACATAAGATTTACCAATGCTTCCATAACAGCCGAATATCGGCATAGATACATCGCTAAATCCTATGTCTTTTCATTTGAAAAGGGTATCATTGTATACCAATACCCTTCCTTATAGAGAACTAATTAATCCTCTTCTTCCTCTTTCTTGGTCTTACGGATGGCACGCTTACGCTTCGGTTTCTCCTCCATTTCTGCATGCTCAGGCTTTACACCTGCCAATTCCGGGTCAACCATGATACGTCCGCAATATTCGCAAACGATGATTTTCTTGTGCATTTTGATGTCAAGCTGGCGCTGTGGCGGTATCTTATTGAAGCAACCACCGCAAGCATCGCGCTGTACATACACGATTCCAAGACCGTTACGGGCATTCTTACGAATACGCTTGAAGCTGGAAAGCAGACGTGATTCAATCTTTGTTTCCAAATCTTTTGCTTTTGCTTTCAGTCTATCTTCTTCTTCACGAGTCTCTTGCATGATTTCTTCCAACTCGCTCTTCTTATGCTCCAAATCGGCCTCACGTTCTGAAATCAAAGCTTGAGTCTGCTCCAAACCGGCCTTCTTTTCCTCGATTTTGATGAGAGCCTCTTTGATTTTCTTGTTGCAAAGTTCGATTTCCAACGACTGAAACTCAATCTCTTTGGTCAATGTATCGTACTCACGATTGTTCTTAACATCGTTAAGTTGCTCCTGATAACGGTTTACACTAATTTCAGCCTTAGCAATTTCTTCTTTCTTTTGAGCCATTGCGTCCTTGAATTCGCGTATCTCTGACTCTATCTTTTCAACGCGAGTATTCAAGCCTTCTAGCTCATCTTCGAGGTCCTGAACTTCGAGTGGAAGCTCTCCACGGAGCGCTTTCTTCTCATCAATACCACTCAATGTGGCCTGCAACTGATAGAGGGTCTTCAGCTTTTCCTCTACTGACAAGTCTGTAGGATCTTTCTTTGCCATATATTATAAGTAAATTATAGGATTCGTATTCGTCTTTGCGAGATAGCAAACTACTCCCGGACACGCCTCCTCTATGATTGATTTAAATATTTCGTTGGTATATTGTTCGCTCTGATAATGACCGATGACAGCAATTTGTATCTCTTGGTCATGCCCAAAATACTCGTGATAGTGCATCTCACCGGTAATGAATGCATCAGCTCCCGCGGCTATAGCATCGTCCAACAAGAACGAGCCTGCACCACCACAGATAGCCACTCGCTTGATAGGACGGCGTAATAATTGATTGCACATCACGCATTCCACATCGAAAGTACGTTTCAAGAGCAACACCAAATCGTCTGCCGCCACCGGTGATTCAAATTCCGCTACAACGCCTTCACCACCATCTACTCCATCAACGGTCTTCGTTTTACCGAAGAAGACAGGGTTCACAAGCCCCATTTTCTGCGCAATCTTGAAGTTTACACCACCCATAGCGCTATCTATATTCGTATGCATCGACATGATAGCCACGTGATTTTCGATGGCCTTACGAACCGTCAATTGCACCTCGTTTTCATCTGTCAAGCAGCGCAGTTTATGGAAAATAAGGGGATGATGAGACACTATGAGATTGCAACCAAGCGCTATGGCTTCGTCAACAACCTTGGGCGTAACGTCTAGACACAATAAAGCCCCTGAAATTTCCGCTTCTGTTAATCCTACTTGTAAGCCGGCATTATCGTAGTCTTCTTGCAAGGGCAGAGGCGCGAATCGTTCAAGGGCATCAACCACCTGTTTTATTTTCATATTCAGCACTTTGCGAATGGCAAAGATACAGTTTTTTATTTACATTATCAACTCCAACCAATTATAGTTAACAAGTTTTAATATTTACCATTCATTTAGGTCGGCTTCCTTCTCCACTTTGGCCTCAATATCATCGGGCAAAGCCGAGAAAAAGTCAATACCCGTAATTCGTTCTATTTGATCGATGGAGTTTACGTAGTCTCCTTTGGGTCTGTTTCCACTCTCATTGCGATAAATAAACCCGATAGCCTTAGGCGTTCCCTCCATACACAGAACCACTTTAAAGAAGGCCTCAGGCACAGTTACCTTGTTCCGACCAATCGTCTTATGTTTCTTATCGAACAGAATTGGTCCGGCAACTACATACACACGACCAAATTCTTGTGCCCATCGCCGGCATTGCATTTCTAATTCATTCCAGTCACCGGTATTGAGTTGATGGTTTTGCGGACACACATTGGTCAGTAAGAACGATTCTTCCTGCGCCTGCCTGCTCCACTTATTATCGCCCGAAGGGCACATGTGACCACGGTCATAGCCCGAACGTGCATAGTCATACGTATCTACTCGTGGCCCTTCAGCCTCATCATCAGAGTGAAATTCGATTCCTTTACGCTTGTAAGGCCCCCTTGTATGGTCGGCCGTCAATTCCCATGCCACCCAGTTAGGAATACGCGTTTCCGGGTTATAAGACACCACATAGCCCGTCCGATGGAGTATCTGAGCAGGTAAACCGACTGGAGTTTTCTGTATAAGCATGCCAGTATCAACCACTACAGGCTCACTTCCTACTTTCCTTTCAACTTCCTCTTCTACCCTTTCATTGCTCGCCCATGCCTCTTTATCCTTGCTGATACCGGGCATCAACTGCCTATGTCCTGCCTTACCAAACTGACAACCGCACAACAAAGAGATGCCTACAAAGGCGTATATACTCAATAAATATCTTTTCATCGGATTCAAATTACAACATGAGAGGCTCTATGCCACATTCTTCAAACGGCCATATCCATCGAAGGCATACTTGCGAGCCACAAACAACGTTACCACCATCGAGATGCAAACACCCGCCAACGCTGCCACATGCACGAGGACTTCGAGTCCTACAGCCGTCCATGTATCGACGCCGGCTAGCAACAACATCCACATCATTACAGGTGCATGAGCCACCACGAGCAGCCCCATCTGAGCGAGACAAGGTGTCAAACTGCGTTGTAAAGCCCTGCGAATGAAGTAGTTCACGGCCTCACCATGCGTGGCTCCATTACCCAACAGATAGTCATAAAGCTGATGATGGTTTCTTATACCTATATAATATATATGTAGTGCTTTAGCATTTACTTCGAGCATTGAACCCAAAAGCAATCCCGTCAATGGTAAGAATATCTGCGCACTCAGCGGACTCTGCGAATTCAAAACTAGGAAAACAAAATACACCCCCACCACGATAGCAGCTGTAAACAGCCCGATGGAAGTAGGAATTATGAATCGCGCTACACTCAATTTAGCCCGCGTCAAAACCGATGCCGATGCCAATACCGCCACCAAGAGCACCCAAAGGATATTCAACGTAACGCTGTTCCACTTCATCAGTACATTGACAAAAACGCCCAGCAGCCCTACATAGACTATCATCTTGCCCACCGATACTGCCAATTGACGCATCAATCCCAAATTAAATTGGTATATCACGAACAGTGGTATCAACAATAATACCAATCCAAAAATCATTCCTCCTATCGTTATAGCCATTTCTTACAATATTATATCTCGTTTACTCTATCTCCATTCACTCAATGCCACATGCTTCTGACAGCCCGAATAGATGGTTCCATCGTTGCTTACGACCACCACGGCAGCCCCATTATCAGCCATCTGCCGCAATGCCATCATCACCAACTGACGATTCAACGATGCGTCCCATTCGTCTACAAGCACATATTTCTTTTTCGTTACTGCGATAAGGCTTATCATGATCCATTGCAACATGCCGCGTGGCACATCTTTCACACACTTCTGGTAATAAGCCTTATCAATGCCCATGGCTCGCCATTGTGCCAACACATGGTCTTGATTCAAGCGGTGGGAAGCATTCACCTGCATGTAGAGATATTCTTCTATCAACTGCTCCACCGTCTCATCGGGTAAATCCAAATATTGCGGAACATACCCCATCTCTCTACGTAAATACGGTGCCGACCGCTCATCAAGCAAATCTCCATCGGTATTCACAAATCCCCTATCAAGCGGTTGCAATCCCATCAACACACGCAACAGCGTCGTTTTACCACTCCCCTCGCCACCTGTGACACACAGTATCTCCCCCTCATACACGATGAATGAGTGGTGAGGACTCAGCAACTCGCGGCCACCAAGCGTCAGCGATGGATCTTTTATCTCTAACATTACCAATAGCAAATGATACTGTATGCAAAGTTAAAGATAAAAAATGATTATCATGCCAACTCTACAAAACTTTATTGACAACTCGTCGGCAGGATTATGTTAACGGCATTCACCCTTACAGACTGGCAAAAGCTCTTTTATTAGCTTTGTAAATATGGTGTGTACACCGTCTCCTGTGCTATAACCCCCACCCCGAACTTTCCCCAAAAGAGAAAGAAAACAAAGAACTCATCAACTCAAAGACTTAAAAACAGAAATCTCAACTCGTCCACTTGTAAATCTAAATATTCTCCCTCTCTTTGGGAGAGGGCTGGGGTGAGGTTATTGCAGCGCCTCCTCAGCATCGCTGTCTCGGCTTTTCAGCAATGCTGCATGGGCTCGGCAGCAACATTGCCTCGGCTATGCAGCATGATGAGTTTTTTAGTTTGTCACCTTTACCTACACAAGATTGTTACCTAAAAATAGATAAATAAACTGCCAAAATTACAGACCTTTGGAATAAAATGCGTAATTTTGTCATCCAATGAATACATCCGAACTGCAAAAGATAAAGCAACGTTACAATATCGTCGGCAACTGCGACGGATTGAACAGAGCCTTAGATGTCGCCCTACAGGTGGCACCTACCGACTTGAGCGTATTGATAATAGGTGAAAGCGGTGTGGGTAAAGAGATTGTACCACGCGTGATTCACGACAATTCTCCGCGTCGCCGAGAGAAGTATTTCGCCATCAACTGTGGTTCAATTCCCGAAGGTACCATTGACAGCGAGCTGTTCGGACACGAGAAAGGTTCGTTCACAGGAGCCATAGGCGAAAGCGAAGGCTACTTCGGTACGGCCAACAAGGGTACCATCTTCCTTGATGAGGTGGGTGAACTGCCGCTTGCCACACAGGCTCGACTGCTACGCGTACTCGAAACAGGAGAATATATTCGCGTGGGCGGACAGAAAATTATGAAGACGGATGTACGCATTGTGGCAGCCACCAACGTAAATATGCGCAAGGCAGTGAGCGAAGGTCGCTTCCGCGAAGACCTATTTTATCGTTTGAACACCATTCCTATTCAAATGCCGCCACTACGCTCTCGTGGCGAAGACATTATTTTGTTGTTTCGCTTGTTTGCCATGCAAATGGCCGAGAAGTATCGACTTCCCAAGGTAACACTGACCGACGGAGCCAAACAAATCATGCTCAAATATAAGTGGCCGGGCAACGTCCGCCAGCTCAAAAACATCACCGAGCAGATGTCTATACTCAGTGAGAAGCGCGAAATAGACGAAGAGACCCTGCTACACTTTATTCCCCAAGATGTGGAGAGTACGCAGTTGGCCACCATAGCCAAGCCCGGTGCACACTCATACGAGAGCGAACGCGAGATACTTTATAAGATATTGTACGAGCTACGGGGCAATGTGGGCGACCTACGTCGCGACATGAACAACCTGCGCAAGCAGTTCGACGAGCTCCACCATCTAGCCGGAGCAGGCGGATTCAATAGTACACTACCCGTAAACGACGCTCCATTGATACCCGCCACAGCCACACCTTATCCCGTGGTAGCAGCTCCTAGAGGCACGGCGGCAGAAGAAGCGGTGGCCGAAGAGATAGAAGAACCGGAGAGTTTGAACTTGAGCGACCTTGGCCGACAGATGGTTGAGAAAGCCTTGGAGCGCAATGGAGGCAACCGAAAAAAGGCTGCCATAGAACTAGGAATATCCGACAGAACACTCTATAGAAGAATCAAACAATATGGTTTGGAAAGCAATAAATAGTTTACAACACCCTCGAAAGGCAGCAGCCATCACGCTATGCATGGCTTTATTGCTCTCCGCATGCTCCATCAGTTACAAGTTTAACGGTTCGAGCATCGACTATACGAAGACCAAGACCATTCAGATCGTCGAGTTCCCTATTCGTAGTAGCTACGTGTGGGGACCTATGGCGTCGATGTTCAACAACAAACTGAAAGATAAATTTGCCGACCACACTCGCCTCATTCAAGTGAAACGCAACGGCGACTTGAAGATAGAAGGTGAGATTTCGCAATACAACCAGCGCAACAAATCGGTATCAAGCGAAGGTAAATCAGCCCAAGTAGAATTGTCTATCACGGTGAATGTACGCTTTACAAACCGTGTGAACCATCACGAAGACTTTGAACGTTCGTTCACATCTACCGCCACTTACGAGTCTACACGAAGCTTGAACTCGGTACAAGAGGAACTAGTAACACAGATGATTGAAGACATAACTGAACAAATATTCAACGCAACAGTAGCCAACTGGTAATATCATATAAGGAAAGCACAGTTGTCTTATACGCTCAAAGCGCCAAAGACAGCACTGCGAAAAATAGAAATGGAAATTCAACAGCTCATACAACATCCGGAACTGATGGACAAGGAGACCCTCTACGATCTCCGAAGTCTGCTGGCACTACACCCCTATTACCAGACCGCACGTCTGCTGATGTTGCAGAATCTCTATTTACTACACGATGCAACTTTCGACGAAGAATTGCGTAGTGCTGCTCTCTATATGACCGACCGTCGCAAAATTTTCGACATGATTGAGGCCACTCACTACAAAATTCGCCCTCAACGGTCGGCTCTCACAGCTAAAAACAAACAAGAAGAGCAGCCTTTGGAAGACCGCACCACAGCACTTATCGACAGTTTCTTGGATTCCATCCCCTCGGAAAAAGAACAGGAGACCGACAGGAAAGCAAAGCGCAAACCCACTCCGGCCGACGCAGCTGTGGACTACGTGGCCTACTTATTGGAGACAGAAACGGAAGAAGAACACATTGTCGAGGGCGAGGATAAGCCCCAATTACGAGGCCAAAGCCTCATCGATAACTTCATTAATAATGAAAAAGGGAAAATTCAACTGAAAGAAGAACCGGAATTCGTACCTGAGATAGAAGACACTTCTGATGACGAATCGAGTCCTACCGATGAGGGATATTTCACCGAAACACTGGCCAAGATCTATATTAAACAAGGTAGATATGAGAAAGCTCTCGAAATAATTAAGCGTTTAGATTTGAATTATCCAAAAAAAAATGCTTACTTTGCAGACCAAATACGATTCTTAGAAAAATTGATAATAAACAATAAAAACAAAATAACAACAAAATGATTTACACACTTTTCGTAATTCTGATAGTTTTGGCATCCATCCTCATGGTTGCTGTCGTATTGATTCAGGAGTCAAAGGGCGGTGGTCTATCGTCTAATTTCTCCTCTTCAAACACCATCATGGGTGTTCGCAAAACCACTGATGTCGTAGAGAAAACCACTTGGGGACTCGCTGCAGCTATGGTTCTCTTCAGCATCGTTTGTGCCTATGTAGCTCCTCAGGCAACAACCGACCAGAGCGTTATGGAGCAGAGTGCAACAGAGACTCAGACTACCAATCCTACCAATACACAGGGCTTTGGCGCCAGCCAACAGCAGACAGCTCCGGCCGCTAGTGGCCAACAGGGTACACCGGCTGCTGCTCCTAAGGCTCCAACGACTCCTGCAAAATAATTCTGCAAAAAGTAGCAGATTTATTTGGCGAGTTCAAATAATTCTGCTACCTTTGCACTCGCTTTTAAGAAAGAAAGCAACATGGTGGGCGTAGTTCAGTTGGTTAGAGCGTCAGATTGTGGTTCTGAATGTCGTGGGTTCGAGTCCCACCGTCCACCCAAGAAAAGGAGTTATTCTACTACAGAATAGCTCCTTTCTTTTTTATAATGTACATCATATCACTTTTCAAGGAGGAAATCATGGAAAGAATCAATCAACAAGACAAGAAATTAAACGTGGAAATATGGTACGACATCGCGTGCCCTTACTGTTATATCGGTGAACGTCGCTTCGCCCAAGCAATGAAAAATTTCATCCATCGCGACGAGGTGAATGTGCAATTCCGTGCTTTTGAACTGAATCCTGATGCCCCAAAAGACACCGAGCTATCCATGATAGAAGAAGCAAAGGCCAAAGGTGATGCCGAAAGTATCATGACTTTAAAGCATCTATACGAAGTGAAAGACTATGCAGCCGGTGATGGACTTGACTACGATATAGAGCATCTTAAACGAGTAAGTACCCATGATGCACATCGATTAGCCGTTTTGGCCGATGTATATGGAAAACGTGCTGAGTTGTTGGAAGCCTTGTTCCACGCTTATTTCATTGAAGCCAAGAATGTGGCCAACCATCAAGTATTGATTCAGGCAGCTGCCGAAGTCGGCCTACCCAGCGAAGAGGTGCAGTCCGTATTGACCAGTAACCGTTACGAAGAAGATGTAAAACAAGAGGAAGATGACGCATGGAAGATTGAGTTCGAGTATATTCCAGCCTATGTTGTGAACCGTCAATTCAACATAAATGGTGCAAAGACGGTAGGCGAAATCCTACAGTTGCTCGAAAACGCCTATGAAGGTAAAGCCCCGAATGCCGACATCGATACCGACGGCAAGGCTTGCGGAATTCATGGTTGCAACTAGCTAATTCCCTCATTGAGGGACCAAAATAAAGAAATCAATCCCTCAATGAGGGATTTTTGTTTTATATATATGCACCATATTATATTATAAGCTATTCTCTTTCATAAATAAATTCGCTATATTTGCAGTCATAATACATTTCAAATGACAGATACGAACGCTACATATACGCTTCCAGCAGAGTGGTACGAACAAAGTGCTATCCAATTGACGTGGCCACATGGAGATACCGATTGGCTGCCTTATCTAGATGACATCACCAATACCTTTGTGCAAATGGCTCAAGTCATCACGCTGCACGAGAAGCTATTAGTGGTCTCACCCAATACTTCTAAGGTGCGAACATTGCTAGAGAACAAGTTGTCTACCACACAAATGGAGCGCGTCATCTTCTTCGAATGCCCTACAAACGATACATGGGCACGCGATCATGGGGCTATCACACTCCTGCACGATGGGCACCCTGTATTGTTGGATTACAAGTTTAACGGATGGGGCGAGAAGTTCCTGTGGGAGAAAGACAATGCTATTACTCGCCAATTGTCGGCACACGGCATCCTCCAAGGAACGCTTGAAGACCACACCGACTTCGTGTTGGAAGGCGGAAGTATAGAGTGTGATGGTGCGAGAACGGTATTTACCACCTCTCAATGTCTCATGGCTCCACATCGTAACCAACCGCTTACACAAGCCGAAATAGAGCAACGGCTTCGCCAACAGCTACATGCTGAGCGCATTGTGTGGCTCGACCACGGCAATTTGGTGGGCGATGACACCGACGGACACATAGATACCATCGTGCGATGTGCTCCCAACGACACTTTATTATATGTAGGGTGTGACGACGAGAGCGACGAACAATATGCCGATTTCAAAGCCCTTGAGAAACAGTTACAATCGCTCCGAACAAGCGAG
The DNA here is from genome assembly GCF_056590795.1 of Prevotella sp. C0026C3. Taxonomy (NCBI): domain Bacteria; kingdom Pseudomonadati; phylum Bacteroidota; class Bacteroidia; order Bacteroidales; family Prevotellaceae; genus Prevotella; species Prevotella sp. C0026C3. The sequence continues at coordinate 75,509 of NZ_JBWPWW010000009.1, forward strand.
GGCGAACCTTATAGATTGCTAAAGCTACCTATGCCCACCGCTATCTACGACGATGGAGAGCGACTGCCAGCCACTTATGCCAACTTTGTGATACTCAACAGGGCTGTTATCTGCCCCACCTATGCTCAACCAGACAACGATCAAAGAGCGATAGAGACTATCCGTGAAGCCTTCCCGGAACATGAAATAGTGGGTATAGACGCCCGTACCGTCATTAGACAACACGGTTCTCTGCATTGCTTGACGATGCAATTCCCCATCGGAGTCATTTAAATTCATTCCTCCATTTATTTTTATAGCACATGAGAGAAATCAGAATAGGATTCTTACAACAGCACAATGTGGCTGATATTGAGAACAACATAGCACGCATTGCCACCGAAATAGCCGACTTGGCACGCCGCGGTGCACAACTCATCATCCTACAGGAGTTGCACAACTCGCTCTATTTTTGCCAAGTAGAAGATGTTGCCAACTTCGATTTAGCAGAACCGATACCCGGTCCTTCGACTGACTTTTACGGCCGGTTGGCACGCGAATATGGTGTCGTCATCGTCACTTCGCTCTTCGAGAAACGCGCTCCGGGACTTTATCACAATACAGCTGTGGTGATAGAGCGCGATGGTAGCATCGCCGGCAAGTACCGTAAGATGCACATTCCAGACGACCCTGCCTACTACGAGAAGTTTTATTTCACCCCCGGAGACCTCGGTTTCCATCCCATCCAAACCTCTATAGGCAAACTTGGTGTACTAGTATGTTGGGATCAATGGTATCCGGAAGCAGCCCGACTCATGGCTTTGCAAGGAGCAGACATGCTTATCTATCCCACAGCCATAGGTTATGCGGCCAGCGATACGGCTGAAGAACAGCAGCGACAGCGCGAAGCTTGGACTACCGTTATGCGTGGTCATGCCGTTGCTAATGGCCTCCCTGTAGTGGCAGTCAACCGAGTTGGCTTTGAACCCGACCCTTCCAGACAGACCGAAGGCATCCAGTTCTGGGGTTCAAGTTTCGTTGCCGGCCCACAAGGAGAGATACATTACCGTGCTTGCGACGACGATGAAGAGAGCATAGTCATGGATATTGACCTTGATCATAGTGAAGATGTACGCCGCTGGTGGCCTTTCCTTCGCGACCGACGCATTGAAAATTACGGTGACATAACGAAACGATTCATAGATTGACAAAGATAGACGGAGCAATGAGATGGCGTACACTGGAGAGCAAGTATTGCCAAAATACGCACCGGTGCAGTCGAAGAGTAGCAACTTCCCCCATAAAGGTAACTAATATCACACATGCTTAATACCAATTGGGAATTAGAAAGAGGGTTGGCACTTCAGGATACGGACATAAGTAATTAACAAAGGTGGGTTCTAATAATTACCACCACAATAACAAATAATGATAAATGGATTACGCTTTGCCACATACTGGATTGGATTTTACAAACAGTTGCTATCTATAACAAAGCTAATTATTAGAGCCCACCTTAATAGAAACAGAGTTTATGAGAAAAATTTACATGCTCACGTTATGCGTTTTACTCGCAATCGGCTCACATGCAGAAACCTTTACTGCTAAACTTGACAAAACAAAAAGACTCAAAACAGTACTTCCAGAAAACTATCTCACCATTACAGATTTAAAAGTTGTGGGTCCTCTCAACGGTGAAGACATGCGTGTATTGTGCGAAATGGTTGGGTTAAATGGCGATGATGAACAGGTAAAAGAGGCAAGCCTTGACCATCTTGACCTAAAAGAAGCCACCATAGATAAAGACGAACACCATCCATTTGGCAACAAAGGACAATATACAGAAAGAGGCAAATACACTTAAAACCAATATATTTGTAAGCACACGCTTGGTAACACTCGTGCTCCCCGATGCATTAACAGAAATCGAAAGTCAAGCTTTGTCTAATAATAGTAGACTAAAAAAAGTAGTATTCGGTGAGAAACTACAACGTATAGGTGAATATGCTTTCTCCTCATGTGGATCACTAGAGGATATCAATTTGCCCAAAAGCCTCACGAAGCTAGGCAAAGGAGCTTTCGCTGTTTGCCCTATTACCGACCTTCGTGTGGCTGCTATCACTCCTCCAGCCATTGACGAGAGCACGTTTCATAATCTTAAATATGCCAATTGCAAGCTAACTATTGACAAAGATGCTGCGGAAGAATATGCCGCACATCCACTATGGAAGCCCTTCACCAAGGTCACTACAGGCATCAACGATGTTGTAGCTAAAACCGAAGTAAAAGAAGTTGCACGCTACACGCTCGATGGCAAGCGTGCAACCGCAACTACTAAAGGCATCCAAATCATAAAGATGAGCGACGGAAGTACGAAGAAAGTGATTGTAAAATAATACATATTCTGGTATCTCTATCCCTTTAGAGAATCTACAGATAGTGAATCAAAATATTCCCTGAAAACTTTTTCAGGGAATATTTTTTTTATATATACTTTTTATTTATCTTTGGATTTGAAATCTATCAAATCCAAATCATCATGAGAAAATTATTCCTTATTAATCTGATGGTATTCTGCGCATTGGCCATCAATGCACAAAATACTGTCGATTCTACCAAGATTAAGGCTGCCGACAAATTGGCTCCAGAGTACATCCAACTCTTCAAACAAGAGAAATTCAAGCAAGCAGGCGAGGTCATGCAGAAGATTCTGAACCTTTTTAAAGAAGCAAACAATGCACATAGTAAGACATACGCCATGTCTCTAGTACAACTTGGCAAATGCCAGTATCGTCTCAACCAACTGGAAAAGGCCATAGCTACTGCCCAAGAAGCAGCCGACATATATGGCCAATACGTCAGCAATGAGGACGCACAATACGCCTTTCTACTCGACAATCTGGCTCTGTATCAAGGCACGGCCAAAGATACGAAAGCAGCATTGGATAATTCCAAGAAAGCATTAAAGATATATGAGACCAAGCTAGAAAACAATCACGACATGGCAGTGATACTCATGCACGTGGCCGAAAACTCTTCTTTCGAGGGTTTGCATGCCGATGCCGTGAAGTACGAATTGCGTGCTTTGGGCATATTAAAGCAACTCTACGGCGAACATTCCCAGCAATATCTCGACGAGGTATCCTATCTAGAGAAATATTACAAGATGAACGATGAGATGGACAAGGCCAACAAACTGGCCGACCGCATCAAGACGCTCACCGAAGAGACCAAAGCCGGCAAGGCAGATCTACCTCCGATGATGGAATTTAAAACCGTGGAAGCATGTACAAAGCATAAGAACGACATGCTCAGATATTGCGATTATTACCTACATCATCTCCTCTCGGCCGAGCAAATGGGCGATGCCTCGCAGTATATTATGAACTGGACCATCACCACCGACCTCGTTACTATCAAACTAGGAGAGGCTGAAGCTAAGATGTTCAACAAAGAAAATGCAATTCCATTCTTTACCAGTTATTCCGCAGGATGTGCCGAGTATGCCATCAAAAACGGCACCAAAGAATTCTCGCTCGACCTATATAAATATGCCATCATCGCAGCCCTCAATCACTATAGTGCCAACAAGAAAATTCTCAAGAAACCAGTCAAGGAGATGGACAAGTATCTAAACCTATATCAAAAAAGTCCCGAAGAATTCAATAAGCAATTAGAGAAGAACTACGCCCAACTGGCAAAAGACGAGCAAAAGAACGGGACGACACCATTGACGAATTAATATAAAGCACTTTCGTTATTGATTTCTCTAATATTTTTAACCACGAACATGAGTTCGTGGTTATTTTTTACCTCAAAACAGAGTACACTCCGGCTCTACCATAATATATTATCTTCGCTTCATTAACGATTCAATCCCACTACAACTTCAACGGTTCATAAGGCAAACCAAAGGCATCGGCCACCGCCTTAAACACGACCTTGCCATTCACGATGTTCAGCCCACGATACAAAGCCTCATCATCTCGACATGCCTGTTGCCATCCTTTATCGGCCAAAGCCAGTGCATAACGTAACGTGGCATTGGTCAATGCCGTAGTAGAAGTGTGGGGCACAGCACCCGGAATATTAGCCACTGCATAGTGCACAATGCCATCAACCGTATACACGGGATTGGTATGGCTTGTCGGACGCGACGTCTCAAAGCATCCCCCTTGGTCTATTGCCACATCTACGAGCACCGTTCCCGGCTGCAACATGGCATCGGTCAATGGCCTATCGCATGCAAAATGGAAATAAGTGAACACCAACTGGTTGCGCTTGATGAGCGGATATTCCGGCTCAATAGGTTCTTTGACTCCATATTATCATCTGTAATCGACCCTCGATCTACACCTTAGACCGAGGGTCGATTACAGATGATAATGTACACTTTTACTCTTATTTCGTGAATAAGGAGAGTCGTTAAGGATTATATTCCCGTTTTTTAGTTCTCTTTTACGTATATATTGTAACTTTTACGTAATTTTGTGCGCTGAAACGAACAAAAACACTTCTTAAGTGACAACTCAATGCAGATGATGAAAAGTATATTCCGTGGTGTGGGACAAGTCATGTTTCAAGGCAATGCGCTGTCGGGCGCACTTATGCTTGCAGGTATTGGTTGCAACTCCCTCCTCATGTGCATATTTGCTTTGGCTGGTAGTGCCATCGGCACATGTACAGCTGTTGCCCTTCGATATGACGCTAAAAATATTCAGAACGGCTTGTATGGCTTCAACGCTGCGCTGGTAGGTATTGCTGTACCCTGTTTCATGCCCATTCATGCCGCCTCTGTTTTGCTCATGGTAGTGGCATGTGTGCTGTCTGCGCTGGTGACGCGACTGTTCGAGCGGCAACGGTTTGTACCTACGCTCACCGCACCCTTCATACTCATCACCTGGGCAATGCTGCTGTTGAGTCACGTTTTTCCACAGCTACAGCTGCCAGCAACGACAGCTGCTGGTACTGCGGAAAGTTTCTCGCTGATTAGAGCCGCCTCACTGAGCTTTGGACAAATCATGCTTCAAGGCAACAACCTGCTCACAGGTTTGTTGTTTCTTCTTGCCATTTGTGTCAATTCACGGAAGATGGGCGTGGAGTCGCTTGTCGCCTGCGGACTGTGTCTCGCCGTGGTGAGCGTGCCGTTTGTCAGTACCACCTCGGTGAACAGCGGTATGTATGGCTACAATGCCATACTTGCGGTTTTGGCAGTTACCAACATTCTTGGCGTTGGCTCGTGTACTCACGTCAAAGCATTGATAGCCTTGCTACTCTCGTTGCTGATGCAGTATGCAGGTTTGCACATGGGGTTTGTCACGCTCACCGCACCTTTTGTGTTGTCGGTGTGGTTAGTGGCTTTGTATCATACTTTCGTAGTCCAAACCAAACAAGACTAAAAAAATGAAAATTAAAAGATGGTTAAGCCCCACCTTATGGGGCATTGTGCTTGCCACGACGGTGAGCATTCCCACCTTGGGCAAGATAGTAACAGTGGACAAGTCGATAAGCATTGCCCGCAAATATGTCAATGTGAACCTTTCGGAACGTCCTGCAACGAGGGCTTTGCATCGTACACCACCTTATTATATTTATAACGACCGTCACGGACGAGGTTTCGTAGTAGTGGCAGGCGATGATGACATGGGACAAGTGTTGGGTTACTCGCACACAGGAACGCTCGACACGTTGCGTGCAAGTGAGGAACTTAAATTCCTGCTGAGTGCCTATCGTGACGCCTTTCACCAAATACAAAGACAACCCAGCACAAGAGCTACCGTTCCCACTACACCCCCTTACCGAAAGGAGGTAGCTCCGTTGCTCAAATCGGCATGGAATCAAAACGACCCTTACAGTCGTCGTACGGGGTACAACTTCACGGGATGTGTGGCTACGGCGGTGGCACAAATCATGTATTATCACCGCTGGCCTGAGCGGGGAAAGGGTAGCTACTCGTATGTAGTACGCTCTGACAACCGCACGATGAGCGTGGATTTCAGTGAGTCGGTATACCAATGGGGCAAGATGTTGCCCAAATACAACACACGTATGGCACTTGACAATGCGGAGGCTTGCGATGCCGTGGCGCTGCTCATGCGTGATGTGGGCGTGTCGGTGAACATGCAGTATACCCCCACATCCAGCGGTGCACAAACCTTCATGGCTGCCAAGGCACTGAAAACGTATTTCAATTATTCCACCTCCATGCTCAACAAGTCAGATGAGGGTGCAGCTGCTTTCACCCAGATATTGCGCAAGGAGATAGAAAACGGCTTCCCTGTGTACATCAGCGGTAGTGTGAAGTCGGGCGGTAGCGGGCACGCATGGGTGGTAGACGGTGTGGATAAGGACAACCTGTTTCACATGAACTTTGGTTGGGGAGGCGGTGGCGATGGCTACTTCTCCGTCACAGCACTGAACCTTGCTACCACAGGACAGGAGTTTGGAGGAAAGCCACTCTCCTTCAACAAGCAGGTGCAGATTGTCTTGGTGCATCCTAACAAACAGGGAAGCGCACCCATTGATGCCGAACTTGCTGACGATGCCCCCAACTTATGTTTCAACTCGGAGGGCGACATGACCGTAGTTGGCAACATGCCCACCAACAAACAGCAACCAGTGACGGTGAGCTATCACCACTTCAAGAATCAAGCCGACGGAACGTTTGCCGGTGATATTGGCTTGGGAGTGTACAACGAGCAGGGCGAACAAGTAAAAGTAGTGCCATCGGAATGGCACGACAAAGGCGGATACACCGCAGAGCGCGGCAAGTATAACGGTGGCGTGCTGCAATCGGGACAGCTGATTGACGATGCTTGCACGTTTACGATGAATCTTGAAGACCTTGCCGATGGACGTTATTATTTGCAGGCTGTATGCGCCAGTATTAAAAATAATGCCACCTATGGAGTATGGTGCAAGATGAAAACGGCACCACGCATAGCCTTTCAGGTGCAGGGCAACAATGTGCGTATATTCGAGAAACCCGATGGCAAGGCTCCTTTTGCGCTGGCTTCACATCCCTATACGCTCAAACCATGTACTGCCGGCAACAAGGCTACGCTGTGCCTGACGATACGCAAACTCACGGGTACACCGTTCGATGGCACAGTGAGGGTGTCGCTCGTGGACGATGATGACCATACGGTTGCCACTGGACAAACAGCAGGTGTGGTGGACTTTGAGATGTTTGCCGAGACCGAGGTGAGGGTGGACATGAGCTTGCCCGATAACCTGCAACCCAAGAAATACAAATTGAAGGTGGAGGTAATCAAGCAATATGATGCCGAAAACATTGCCACGGTGGGCATGGTACATGGCAACGAGCCGTCTACGTTGCAGGTGGAGGCCGCTAAGCCAAGCGACAAGCTTTTCGTACAACTCTTAGGCATGGTGCAAGACAACAGCGGTTCTACCATATCGCCCACGAACGTAGACCTCAGTGGCAATCCATTGCTCAAGATTGGAGTGGTCATGAAGCTCGCACCACAAGCTACCTACAACGGCAAATTGACGCTTTGCCTGATTGATACGCAAACTCAGCAACGCATATCTTTGGGCAGCGATGCTCAAAAGCAATACAACTTGTTAGGTGGAGGGGATGATGAAACATTTGTTACAGGATGGTTGAAGAACAAAGATAACTTATGCGTCATCAACAACCGTATATACCGATTGGCGTTGATGGGCATGGTAGACGGTGGGGAGTGTGATTTGTGGAACGAGAATTGTGCACCCTTTGAACTATCGTTCATCAACAGTGTTCACAGCGTTTATCCTGACGAAACTACTCATATAGACGCAACACAAAGCTCGCTACGCATGGTGAGAGGTGGTAACTGGATTGACGTGCAGGGTGAGGACTTGGCGCATGTGCAGGTGTTCGCACTTAACGGAACCCTGATTGCCGCCTCCGATGCCCACGGACAACATACGGTGAGGTTGCACATACCTGCCACGCAAGTGGTTGTAGTGCGGGTGAAAACTCTTCATGGCAGCACCTTGACGAAGAAGCTAAGGTAAAAGCGTTGAAAATGCTGCTTCAGTACCAGTCAATTCTGTTCAAACTCAACGAGGTTGCATCCCATCAATGCCAAACGCCAATCCAGCTTTTCTCTGTCACCTCTATAAAGAACAAAATATTTTTCACTAACTTTGCAACAATTTAATGGTCCTCAAATCCGCAACTAAGCCCTTGAACGTCCTTATTGCGTGTACACGGCGGTGTCTTGCCCCGTCCGCAGGCGCGGATTGCATTTCACGGTGGTGTCTTGCCCCGTCCGCAGGCGCGGATTGCGTTTCGCGGCAGTGTCTTGCCCCGTCCGCAGGCGCGGATTGCGTTTCGCGGCGGTGTCTTGCCCCGTCCGCAGGCGCGGATTGCGTTTCGCGGCAGTGTCTTGCCCCGTCCGCAGGTGCGGATTGCATTTCACGGCGGTGTCTTGCCCCATCCGCAGGTGCGGATTGCATTTCGCACTGCTGTTTTACCTCGGCGGGGTAGAGCTTGGCCAAGGGAAAGTTATACACTGTCCGAAACATTTCTTCAGCTATGAAAAGAATACTGATATACACTCTATTCAGCTTGATATTGCCGCTGAGCATACAAGCCCAAAGTTCCATGAGCGATGAACAAGTGATGCGTATTGCAGCACGTGAATACCAAGCAGGTAAGTCGCAAGCACAGATTGTTACGAAGCTTATGCAGAGCGGTGTGGACATTGCGCAAATCAGACGAGTGAGGGAGCGCTATCAAAAACTCATCAAAAAGAACGGAATGGAAGCCCAAGTGAAAGCAGGAATAAACGAGGCTGAAAGTAGAATGCGCACCAATAACGGGGAAAAAGTAAAGCAAGACAGAACTAAGAAAACTTTCCCGGAAGAGGAACTTGGCGAGAAAGAGGACAAGATGTACAGCATATCAGATCAAATTTCTTCTGATATGCGTACCAAACGTGTCGATACATTAAATGAAGATAGTCTGACATGGGAAGAAGAATGGCCATCTGAACAAAAGAAAACAAAGGTGTTTGGCCGCGATATATTCAATAAGAAGAACCTGACATTTGAACCAAACATGAACATAGCGACGCCACAAAACTATCGATTAGGGCCGGGCGACGCTGTCATCATCGATATTTACGGAGCTTCGCAAAAAACTATTGATGCCACAGTATCGCCCGAAGGCGAGGTAACGATAGAAGGCTATGGCCCTGTACAAGTGTCGGGACTCACTGTAGCTCAAGCCAATGCTCGGCTTCGCTCATCGCTGGGCGCACGCTACAGTAGCAGTAAAGTCAAGCTGACCGTAGGACAAACCAAGACCATCATGATAAACGTGATGGGCGAAGTGAAAGTACCGGGCACCTATACCCTATCGGCTTTCGCCACCGTATTCCATGCCTTGTACATGGCCGGGGGTACCAACGAGTTGGGAACACTGCGCAATATCAAGGTGTATCGCAACAATCGGCTCGTAACCGTGGTCGACATCTACGACTATATATTAAATGGTAAACTCACAGGCAACGTAAGATTGGCCGACAACGACGTCATCGTGGTAGGCCCATACGACTGTTTGGTGAATATCACGGGCAAGGTGAAACGACCGATGTTCTACGAAATGAAGAAGAGCGAGAGTATGGGGAGTCTGCTGAAATATTCGGGAGGATTCACTGGTGATGCCTATACCAAGGCCGTGAGAATTTTCCGTAAAACCGGTAGGGAGCGTGCTATATTCAACGTAGAAGAGTTTGACATGCACACATTCCGCGTTGCCGACGGCGACTCTGTATACGTAGATAGCATTCTTGATCGCTACGAGAACACCGTAGAAATCAAAGGCTCGGTATTCCGCCCCGGCCTCTATCAGCTAGGCGGAAGCATCAATAGCGTGCGGACACTGATTACCAGTGCCGAAGGACTTAAAGAAGATGCATTCACGGCTCGTGCCGTTTTGCATCGTATGAAGGAAGACCGCACGCTGAAAGTCATCAGTGTAGATGTGGGAGGAATCATGAGTGGCAAAGTTGCCGACATTCCTTTGCTAGAGAACGACGTGCTATTCATCCCCACCCGAAACGATATTGCCATTCAGCGCACCATCACTATATCGGGCGAAGTGAGGCATCCGGGTACCTATCAATATGCCGATAACGAAACTTTGGAAGACTTTGTGTTACAGGCCGGTGGCTTGCTCGATGCCGCCTCGACCATCAAAGTAGACGTGGCACGCCGCATCGTGGACCCGAAAGCGACGACCAACGACAGCATTCTATCCCAAACTTACAGCTTTGCACTGAAAGATGGATTCGTTGTCGACGGCACACCCGGCTTCGTATTAGCCCCCTTCGACCAAGTATACGTGCGTCGTAGTCCGGGATTCTCCGTTCCTAAGAATGTCAACGTGGAAGGACAAATCATGTTTGTCGGCAGATATGCCCTGTCCAAACAAGGCGAACGATTGAGTGATGTCGTGAGAATGGCCGGCGGAGTGACCAATCTGGCTTACACCAAAGGGGCCAGACTAGAACGCAAAATATCACTCGACGAGCGATTGAGGATGCAAAATATCATGCGACTGATAGGCTCACAAAGCAACTCTAAAGACACTTTGGATGTGAATAAAATAGATTTGGGAGAGACTTACTATGTAGGTATCGAACTCGATAAGGCTTTGGCAAATCCGGGAAGTGAGGCCGACATCGTACTTCGTGAGGGCGATAAGCTCATCATTCCGGAATACAACGGTACGGTAAGAATCAGCGGTAGCGTAATGTACCCAAATACCGTGGCTTATCAGAAAGGCAAGCACACCTCTTGGTATATCAACCAAGCCGGTGGTTGGGGCTATCGTGCGAAGAAGAGCCACACGTTTATTATCTATCAAAACGGCACCGTTTCGCGCATTGGCCATGATGCCCCCATCCGTCCCGGCTGCGAAATTGTGGTACCGGGCAAGCCCAAACGCAGTGCAAGTACATTGGCTGAATGGCTCACCGTCGGTACTTCCGTAGCCAGCATTGCCACGATGATAGCATCAATAGCAAATCTGTTGAAGTAAGAAAGGAAAGCTAATTACTATATCATGCAACAAGATGAATACTAATAATAAGAATCAGAAGGAATATACAAGACTCGTTTTTCAACAAATCAAGAGTCATAAAATGTTATATTTAAAAGTATTATCTATAACATTCGTGATCTCTTCATTGATAATATTACCTATTCCACGATACTATAATTGCCAAACGACACTAGCACCTGAACTTGGAAGTACCGGGACGGAAGGAAAGATTAGTTCTATCGCATCATCTATGGGGTTGAATCTTGGAACCAATGTAACAACAGATGCTATCTCTCCTAGTCTGTATCCTGACATCATCAAATCCAATGACTTCATATTAAGTCTTGCGAATATCTCTATAAAGACCAAAAGGACAAAAGGGACAATCAGCTATTTCAACTATCTGAAAGACTACCAAAAGGGAGCTTTTTATATAATACCAATAACATGGTGTGGGAATATGCTAAAAAAAACACTATTATCAGATAAAGCCACAGAAACAAATAAACGTATCAATCCATATATATTAACCAAGACTGAATACGAAATCTTTGAGAAAATAAAATCTAAAATTTCTTGCAAAATAGATATAAAGACCGACTTGATTACCATATCTGTAGAAGATCAAGAGCCAATTGTTGCTGCAATCATAGCAGATTCAGTAAGAGTAAAACTCCAAAATTTCATCACCAAGTACAGAACCAGTAAGGCACAAACAGACCTAAACTACTATCGTAAGTTAACCATAGAGGCCAAACAAAAATACGAAAAGTCTAGACTAATATATGCCAACTATGCCGATACTAATAGTGAAATCATACTTCAAAGTTTCAAGTCCAAAAGGGATGATCTAGAAAATGACATGCAACTCAAATATAACACATATACCGCCTTGAACAACCAATTGCAAACAGCTATGGCAAAATTGCAAGAAAGAACTCCGGCATTTACGATTGTTCAGCGAGTAAGTGTCCCCGTAAAACCGGCTGGCCCCAAAAGAATGGCATTCATAGCTGCAATGATGATGTTAAGTTTGCTATTTACCACAGCCTATACAAATAGGCATCTACTATTCAGCCTTTAGGAAGATTAAATCTTACATGCAATTTGTTCAACAAATTAAAGCCTCAAACATCGGGAAAAGGATGGCCAATGGAATGATTTGGTCATTCTCTGGTACAGCCATGGCCAAGTTCCTCACATTGATAGCCGGTATATTATGTGCTCATATCTTGAAAAAGGAAACATATGGATCATTTGGTATGGTACGCTCCACCATTAACCTCTTTGTTATTTTTGGTGCCAGTGGGTTAGGCGTTACCGCTACGAAATATATTTCAGAATATTTATCAGGAAAGCAGAAAGATCAAATCCCTGCCATTTATTTAGCCGCAAACACTTTTGCACTTTTTATGGGATTGCTTTGTAGTATTTTAATTCTCTTCTTTGCTGATAGCCTCTCTGTGTTTTTTCTGAAAGACGATAGCTTAGCTACTACGATACGAATTGGTAGTATACTGCTTTTTTTTTCAGTTCTCAACGGTGTACAACATGGTGCGTTAAGTGGGTTTGAAGATTTCAAGAGCATAGCTCAGAATATGTTACTTGGAGGTGTTTTTGAAACAATCCTGATGGTATTGGGAGCTTACTTCTATGGTCTGAACGGTGCTATTCTTGGATTTGGTAGTGGTTTTATTGTTATTTATCTTGCAAACAGGCACTCACTGACAAAGCAATTTAAAAAACAAAACCTAACTTTTCTTCCTATAAAAGCACTCTCATTACCAAACTTACAAATGATACTGGAATATAGTATCCCTGCTGCATTGTCATCACTCCTTATAACACCGGTATTTTTCTTGCTACGAACTATGCTTGTAAGAAAATCAGGGCTAGGTGAATTAGCAACATTTGAGGCTGCCGATCAGTGGAAAGTGATTATACTCTTCATACCAACTGCCATTAGCCAAATAGTACTTCCTATTTTATCAAGCCTGCAGCACAAAAACAAAACATTCATTAAGACGCTTCAATTAAATATTGTCATCATCACATGCACTTCCTTTTTCATATCCATTATTATTTATTTCGCAAGTTTCTATATTATGCGACTATATGGCAAAGATTTCACAGAAACACTTCCGCTTAAAATACTGGCGATTTCTACCGTATTCTCCGCCATCGCCAATGTATTGGAAATGGCTATTTACAGTTTGGGGAAAGTATGGAAATGCTTTAGTATCAATATTATTTGGGCTATTTGTACTTTAACAACGGCCTACATCTGTCTTCAAAACAACATGGGAGCAACTGGTATTGCCATTGGAATTCTATTTGCTTATAGTGCATCCTGCATTATCTTTGCCATTTACCTATGGCAACTTGTCAAATCAGAAAAAAATATAGAATGACAACTATAGATACCTATAAATACTATCCATTCTGTTTAGCACTGTTTCTTTTCCAAATATTAGGATACAATGTTATAACCTTAGCCATCCTCGCGATCTCATTCCTCCCTATTACTTCCCTGAATGAATTCTTTGATAGGCTAAAAACTATCCCATTTTTTTTCTTTTATCTGACACTTTCACTCACCACTGGCATTTACTTTGCATTGGCTCATGGAATTTATTCATGGAATATACCCTATTGGGGGCAATATTATTTTTTCTCATTTATCCTTCTAGCTATCAGAGATAAAAAACAATGTATAATGGCACTCAAATATTGCGTAATGGCAATATTTATAGGTGATTTCCTTACTAATATTCTTCTGATTACAGGATTTGATGTTCCATGGTCGCCACTACCTCCATTACGAGCAGGAGAATCTATGCTAAGATATGGCGGAATAAAAGGAAGTGCTCTATACTCTGGGAGTATAACTTTTATTGCAATATGCTATTTCCTTCAAGAGAAGAATAGTCGGACTATCTTAAGAAGCATCTTCTTAGCATGTATGGTTATCAATATGATACTTTCAGGTTCATATCGTTATTTCATTATCAGTATTGTCATTTTCGCCCTATATTATTTCAGCCTATATAAATACCGAATCTTACTCTTCCTCACTTACATGGGAAGCATTATCATCGTATATTTCCTTACCAAATATACTATGTTCTTGAGTTTAAGCAACTTTATGAGGTATATGATTTGGGATTATTATATCGGTGAAGTAATGATACAGCCAATCATTGGACATGGCTTTATGAACATGCATTTAAATGATGTCTCTATTTATACATATCAAATATTGATTGCCAATGGTGTTACAGAATCTTGCATCTTATTAGTAGCATATTGCTTTGGCCTACCTATTCTTTGCTTATTCTTCATTTCTATCATCAGAACATTACAAGGATACCAGATATATAAGACTTTCCATACTGAATTAGCATTATTTTTAGGACTTAGTCTTGATTTATTTTGGGGAGGAAGTTTTGATAACTCACTTAGTATCAGCGTCCTCACACTAAGTTGGTATTCTATCAATGAAAGAAGATTTGAATACCATTCACTCGCAAAATCAAGAAATGATGAAAATTGATTTCTCTATAATTATCCCAACATATAACAACGTAGCATTATTTTACAAGGCTGCTCAATCAATATTAATACAGGAAGAGGTAACTCTCGAACTCATCGTAGTTGACGACACAATAGACAATTGTATTGCTGAGCAAGTAGAAAAGATAGCAGATAATAGAATCAAGTATTATAAAAATTGTCCATCATTAGGAGCTATCAAAAATTGGAATCAAGGGATTAAACATGCTTTGGGACGGTACCTAATAGTCTTTCATCATGATGAAGCTTTGATAAATACACATCATTTGGCTGCTGTCAAACGATTATTAGACAATGGTTATCAAGTCGTTGTTTCGCCTATACAAGTATTTCAACGCGGAAAAAGACACCATCGACTGTTAGGTAATACTCTATTCAAGCATATTTGTCTGAAATATCCAAGTCTTCTTTTTGCTGTTAACACAATTGGACCTACAGCATGTATTGCCATACATAAGGAAATATATGTCCCTTTCAACGAGGATTTAAGATGGTTGGTCGATGTAGAATGGTATTATAGACTACTTTTGCATCATCAAACAATTCTACTGGGGAAAGATTTCCAAATAATATCTTCACATGGACATCAAGAGCAAATCACCCTAAATATAGATAAAAATACAATGCTCAAAGCAGATAGTGCTAAAATTAAAAACATATATCATCAACATTGTATATCTTTGATGCTATATATCAACACCTTATTCTTACGCTTAAAACAACTCAATACATGAAGATAGTAAAGATTCTAGGTGGGCTTGGCAACCAAATGTTTCAGTATGCACTTGGCATTTCACTTGCAAAAAGCTTTCCCCAAGAAAGCATTAAGCTAGATACTCACTGCTTTAATGGGTATTCAAAACACAATGGACTAGAATTATCTCGCCTGTTCGAGATGAGATTCCCTGAAGCAACATTTATCGACATTATGAAAATAGCATATCCATACCCACATTATCAGATATGGAGATTTGCAAGACATATCCTTCCCAACCGTAAGAAAATGTGTGTAGAAAGCGTTGATATGGCTTTTAACGAAACCGTTCTACAGCAAAAAGGTAACCAATATTTCGATGGGTATTGGCAGAATGAACTTTATTTTAAAGATGTTAGAGCAGAAATCCTTCAGACATTTAAGTTTCCCATTTTAGACATTAAAAATGAGAAGCTATCACAACAGTTAACTAACTCTAATAGTATTAGTATTCATATTCGTAGGGGAGACTATATCAAAGACCCTTTATTCAAAGGTACTTGTCCTATTTCATATTATAAACAAGCCATTTCGACAATGTGTACCCTAACAAAGCCAGATCTCTTTTGTATCTTTTCTGACGATATGGATTGGTGCAAAAAACATTTTTCTGTTTGTCTAAAGAATACAAACACTATATTTGTCGACTGGAATCAACAAGATGATAATTATAAAGACATGCAGCTTATGTCACTGTGCAAACATCACATTATAGCCAATTCTTCTTTTTCATGGTGGGGTGCTTGGCTAAACAGCTACTCAAAAAAAATAGTCATTGGTCCAAAAACTTGGGCTAATAGAAAAGAGTTTCATTCTCCAATGTGTGGAGACTGGCTACAATTATAACTAAGCTCTCTATCATATCATATGGTAAATCAAAGTATGGAGTATCAATTCTCAGTTTTAATGTCGGTATATGCGAAAGATAATCCCAACCACCTATGGCAGTGTTTCGAGAGTCTGATGGCACAAACATTGCTACCGGAAGAGATTGTATTGGTCGAAGACGGTATATTAACGGAAGAACTGTATCGCATTATCAATGAATTCCAAAAGGAATTTAATTCTTTAAAGATCATATCATACAAAGAGAATAAAGGACTTGGTTATGCCCTTAACATAGGATTGCATCAATGTACCCATGATATTGTTGCGCGAATGGATGCTGATGATATTTGCTATCCCGAACGTTTTGAAAAACAAATCCCATATATGGAAGCCCATCCGGAAGTTGCTATTTTAAGTTCATGGATTTCCGAATTTATAGATACCACAAACAATATAAACTTTATACGCACTATACCTGAATCCCATCAAGAAATACTGTCTTTCGCCAAGCGGCGCAATCCTATCAATCACCCAGTAGTAGTGCTTAGGAAACAAGCGGTTGAAGCAGTTGGAGGATACAAAACCTTCTATTGGTTTGAAGATTATTATCTTTGGATTAGATTGCTTCTCCGTGGCTATATATTTCACAACATCCAACAACCACTCCTATATTTCAGACAATCGAATGAGATGTTCAATCGTAGAGGTGGAATCAAGTACATTCGTTCAGAAATAAAATTTCAGAAACAATTATTAAAATATCACTTTATTTCTCCATTCATCTTTCTTAGCAACATTGTTGTAAGAATCCTTGTAAGACTACTTCCTAACAGTTTCAGAAAAGTCTTTTATATCAAATTTCTTAGAAAAAGGAAATAACTTAATCGTTATTAAAATTTTTCTTTTAGCTTAAAACACTATATTTTTACCATTCCCCTGCAATAATTCAGAGACTCTGTCGTTTTATTGAAAACAGTAAACGTCATGATATTGGGAAATGCTATCATTGGAAATATAAGAATTTTGAACGACTCGTACAAAGATGGGATGACTATCATGGAACGCATTGTTAAGCGTTTCATAGATATATGTGTGTCAACTATTTCTATGGTTGTCTTTTCTCCCTTATTCCTTATTTGCTATATAGTCATCAAATGCATCGACGGTGGTCCTGTGATTTTCAAACAAGAGCGTATCGGACGTTTCGGAAAACCTTTCTATATTTACAAATTCCGGTCTATGCGCCTTGATGCAGAGAAGAGTGGGCCTTCACTCTATCAACATGAAAAAAACAAAAGGATGACGCGAACAGGGCGTTTCCTGCGTACTCACCATCTTGATGAGCTTCCGCAATTGTGGAATGTATTAAGAGGTGACATGTCGTTTGTGGGACCACGCCCCGAACGACAGTATTATATCAACCAAATCATCAAACACGATCCACGCTACACCTACCTTTATCAAATTCGTCCGGGAGTCACATCGTATGCCACATTATATAATGGTTATACAGACAGTATGGAGAAAATGTTGCGCCGACTCGAACTTGATTTATACTATTTGGAACATCGTTCGTGGCTGCTTGACATCAAAATTCTAATCAATACATTCTTAAATATCGCCATCGGGAAGAAATTTTAGCATTCTAAAATTTCTTCAATGTCAACCTCAACGTCTTATTTTTCAGTATAAACGTACTCCTCTTCAATTTTTCTATAGTAAAGGTATCGGCCAAAGCCGTAATACCGTATGGTGCCAGTTGGCCGGCATCGGTCACCTTTATATCTCCTGTTTCCCGGTCAGAGATATAAGGTTCTGATACCACGAGTCGATTTGAGTCGTGCAAGAAACGCAAAACCATCTCTGGATTCTTATTGTTCCGGTCTACCACAGCCATCAAATGATGCTGGAACGACCAAAACATTAATTGCCCGGACAAGTCAGCCACACCACCGGTAGACAATGTATCTACCTGCTCTAGATGCCAAAATCCATCCAAATTTCCATTGCCCGAAATCTCTACCTCGCAAGAGGTGAGCATACCTACCAGCAAACCGGTAAGCGCATATATCGACAAACACTTCTTCATCTTATTTTTTCCCTCCAAACTTAAACACTCCTTGCTTCGTCACAGTCAGTTGAAAACCGTAGTTATGGCCTAGAATTGAACCTAAATCCATGCCATATCCACCCTTCATTGACCAACCGTTGTGCAACCTAGCTGCCACCTCTGCCAACACACTTATATTATATCGGTGAGCCGTATAGGGATAGGCATAGGTACCCATGCCCTCTTGGAGCGTACCTAGAATGCGATAATCAATGTTGTCGGTGGGCGAACCGGCAAGCCCTAAGTGCAAAGCTCTGAAGCGATTGTCTTTCACCCCGATTTTCCCATCAGTATTATATATCGGCGAAAGGAACAATGCGTTGCCCATCACCTGTCCCCAATGCTGCCAACCGGTATACACATGATGATTATAATAATTGTCTATTCCACCGATATGGTCGCTGATAGACTGCGTATGGTCATGATAGACAGGACCACTCTGATAGCGTGTATTCAGATATTCCAGCACGATGGTACGCAGCCACCATCCACGTTTCAACTCCAACTCGGCACCTAACAATATGTCGCGTAGGTCGTAGAGCAGATAGCGATGTTTCTTCCTCACGTTCCATTCCTTGCCTGTACCATAACCGTCATAATCGAGTTGGAACATCGAAGAATGGTCTTCAAAATATTTATCGGCGTACAATGAGAATCGCCAATTAGTAGCATCGTAGTTCAATCTCACCAACCATGAACCCAGTTGGTTGCCTTCGGCATTC
Source organism: Prevotella sp. C0026C3 (assembly GCF_056590795.1). NCBI lineage: Bacteria > Pseudomonadati > Bacteroidota > Bacteroidia > Bacteroidales > Prevotellaceae > Prevotella > Prevotella sp. C0026C3. The sequence continues at coordinate 94,534 of NZ_JBWPWW010000009.1, forward strand.
TGATATACCGTACCCTGCTCTACCGTCTCAGCCCCTCCCGGAATGAAAGCTTTCCAAAAAGACTTCAGTCCGGTACCATTCTTGACCGTCGCCAACGTCCCATCATCCTGCATCATGTGGGATGTTCCGCCAAACGTAGCAGCCATCTCCAATCCCAATTCCAACGTCAGAGGCATAAAGCGGTCGGGATTTCCTATCATCAGATAGCCCGCCTTGCTGTGATACAGCACATTGTCGGCATAACGCGAACGCTTTCCTGTAAAGTCGTGCTGCCACGCATCATCCGTCATACGACCGTAGGCTATATGTCCTTTCACGCGCAACCATCCATCAGCAAAAGGTAGTATCCAATAATCAGGCAACGACAAGCGCACTTGTGGCACCGGTCTAGCATTGATACCTAGCGCCTGTGAGCCACTACTCAAAGTATTATTCTTCAGTTGCATGGGCTCTTGTTTGCTACCAATAGTTAACAATCCGTGCAGCCAACGCACTTCAGCAAAGGCTTGTTGTACCACCACATGACTGGTATAATGCCAAGGTACAGCCACATCAAGTCCATAACCCAGCCCCCAACGACGCACAGAATCGGTCTTCAATGGACGCATCACGCCCATGCGCAAATATCCATTCCCTTTATCGAGCGACGAGAGTCCATATTTATTGGCATTCAGCCACAACGGCGTATGTCCTCTCGACAACGAGGCTTGCATCTCTACCTTATAGTCCAATTGTTCTAACGGTTTCCATGATTTTGCTTTATCGCCCCACTCTTGAGCCATCATCGGCATGGCATGCAGTGCTACCAAGCTTAGGCAAACATACAGTTTTGTCTTCAAACGGTTCATATTATCACTATAACGTCATCACTTCTCATTTATTATAATGGGACTATACAAAGTTGAATGCGGTATATTACCCCCTTACTCGTTCTCTGTTTCTCATCAATTTTACCTCAAGACATGCGTAATACGAGTAGCATTAATCATGTGTCCATATTACTGTTAGCCTTTAACCTATAACTCATGAACTCAAAAACTCATAAACTCACTGCGCTGCCACGCCACTGCAACAAAGCAAGGAAGAGCATACCAGCATCTCAGAAATGGCGTAAATAGCCTTCAATATCTACTTTTTTAGAAGAATATGAACCACAATCTGCTTTTTTTCTTTATATTTGTGGCATGAAAGTATTGCAAAGTTCATTCTTCAGAGCCATCTCTGCTATCATCGTAGGTGCGCTCATTATCCAGTATCGCGAGCAGACCGTGACGTGGATTACCATTGCTATCGGCGTGTTGTTCTTCCTTTCGGGTATCATTTCATTGGCTGCCTACTACGCTTCCAAGCGCAAGTCGGGCGACGTGGAAGTATTCGATACCGATGGAAATCAGATTGCAGGACTCCGCCCCAGCTTTCCTTTGGTAGGCTTGGGCAGTCTGATTCTAGGCGTCATCTTAGCCTTCCTGCCTAACACCTTCATCACCGGACTGATGTACATCCTTGCTGCCATCCTCGTATTGGGAGCCATTAGCCAATACGTAGTGCTTGCCGGTGTGACCAAAATAGCCCGCATCGGATTCTTCTATTGGCTTCTCCCCTCCATCATCATGCTCATAGCCATCTTCGTAATGGTGAAACCTATGGAGACAGCAGCCACACCTTTATTTATTATAGGGTGGTGTATGATTCTTTATGGAGCGACAGAGTGTATTCAGTCTATCAAGATTTACCGGTGCCGCAAGCAGTATAAAGCTGCAACAGAAGCCGCCCAAAAAGTGGCCATCACTGCTACCAAAACCGAAGACGAAACACAAAACGAAGCTCAATGATATTATTAAGGGATTATAACGGTTGCTTATAATACCTAAAAATGAGTGATTATGCAAGAATTACGGACTATGTATTTGCACATTCCATATTTCTTGCATAATTTTGTAGCATAAGTTATTAACTCCATACAGATTTTTATCTGGCAGCATATTGATGAGACACAGCAGAAACATACGTACTATCTATGCTTGGGTGCTACTCGTTGCATTCATGGCAGTGCTGGGTATCAAGGATTTCCACATCCATGATAGTGCCGATAGTGCACTCTCTCAGACTCATCAAGAGCAAGGAACGGCAGCTTTCAACGCTGTTTGTCACATCTGCGATTTCGTATTACACAAAGTAGATGTAGCCAAGTCGACCACTTACCAGCCTATTTTGTGCTATGTAGTGGTGACTCCTTACCATTTCGTACAGCAAACTGTTTATCGCCATATTGATGCCATAAACAGCCATTCGCCCCCTTTCGTGGCGTAATTATCACACATTTTATGGACTAACGCATGCCGCCCCTATGGCCGGAATGCGTCAAATCCTATGCTCACATGATTTCTTCAATGCAAGAAAACCAGTGTAGCATCACATTCAGTATAACATATTTCAAATGAAACGAAGAACATTTGCGTACCGCATGTACGCGACTGCTCTTGGTGTAATGGCTGCTGTAGCCATGCCACAAGAGGCATGGGCCGGGGCAGACGAGGTCGTACAGAATAGTAAGGACACCACCTCCATACACCAAGAACAGAACATTCACGAAATCGTTGTGACTGGTCGACGCCGGCTAACGAGCGTCAATAGCGTATCTACCCAGCTTTCAAAGAGTGTCATTGACCAGTCGATGGGACTCTCACTCGCCTCCATGTTGGAACAAGTGAGCGGTGTCAGCTCTATCCATACGGGTACCACAGTGGCTAAACCTGTCATCAACGGTATGTATGGCAACCGGATCCTCATCGTTAACAACGGTGTTAGGCAGACCGGACAACAATGGGGAGCCGACCATGCACCCGAAATCGATAAGAACAGCAGCACTACTATAGAAGTGGTAAAAGGTGCCGAAGCCGTGAGATATGGCTCTGAAGCACTCGGTGGTATCATCGTCATGGAACAAAACAAGCTACCATATGGTGAACAAAAGGTGCATGGACGCATGGCCACCATGTATGGAAGCAACGGCCAACGTTACTCTCTTGTGGGCACGGCTGAGGGTTCTTTCTCGTCGTTTGCATGGCGTGTACAAGGCACTTACGCTAATAGCGGTGACCAAAAGACAGCTCACTATCTGCTCAACAATACTGGCACACGCGAATTGGACTTCTCTGCCGGCATCGGTTATCAAACGCGCAAACTGCGTACCGAGGCTTATTACAGCCGCTACAATTTGAAGTTGGGCGTCATGCGGAGTGCCCAAATGGGTAGTATCGACCTGTTGAAAGAACGCATCGAACTAGGACAACCGGTCGATGTATATCCCTTTTCACGCCACATAGACTATCCCATGCAGGAAGTTATTCACCAAACGGCTATCGGGAAGATATACTATCAACCCGGCAAGATAGGCAACTTCTTTTGGCAAACAGCCTATCAAGACGACGACCGTACAGAGAATCGCATCCGCAGAATGAACCATTCGAACATACCCGCAGTAAGTCTGCACCTGCATTCTCTGCTCAACCAACTTCGATGGGACAAGACTTACGGTGCTTGGAAGAGCGAGGCCGGTGCACAAATGGCTTATATCAAGAATACCAATCAGGCCGGAACAGGTGTCGTTCCCATCATTCCGAACTACACAGAGACAACCTTTGGCCTCTACGCAGTACAGAAATACAGTCGTAAGCAGTGGGATGCCGAGGCCGGAGTACGGTTCGATTATCAACAGACCAAAGCTAGCGGATACGACTGGACAGGGAGTCTTTATGGTGGAACTCGTAACTTTGGCAACTTCACTTACAGTCTTGGAGGCCGCTACCGCATTGACAATCACTGGTCTATTACATCTAATATGGGACTCGCTTGGCGTGCTCCTCACGTCTACGAACTATACAGTAACGGCAATGAATTGGGTTCGGGAATGTTCGTAATAGGCGATTCTACGATGAATTCCGAGCGGAGTTACAAGTGGGTAACATCGCTCCAATACCACAACGATTGGATGGAAGCACGCGTAGACGGCTATCTACAGTGGGTAGACAACTATATCTACGATGCTCCGACCCACCAAAATATCATCGTTATATCGGGTGCTTACCCTATATTTCAATATCGACAGACCACTGCCTTCTTCCGTGGTGTAGACATAGATTTGCGCTTTCAGCCCCTGCCTACGCTCACCTATCACGCCATGACATCCTTTATTTGGGCCAATGAACGCAGCACCGGCAACTATTTGCCGTGCATTCCGTCAACTCGTTTCGACCATCATTTGAAGTGGATGCCTCACATGAGTGGCCGCATATCAGCTTGGGCTGAGGCTAACCACCGCTTTGTGGCACGCCAAAGACGCTTCAATCCGGAGTCCGACCTCATCAGTTTCGCTCCCCCATCGTACAGTTTGTTCGGCTTGGAAGTGGGCATTAACTATACGATGAAGAACGAACAACGACTGAAATTATTCATTTCGGCCGACAATCTATTCAACAAAGAGTACAAGGAATACACCAACCGCGCACGCTATTACGCCCACGATATGGGACGAGACGTGCGTTGTACGCTCTCATGGATATTCTAACAACATATTATTAATTATATAATTCAAACAACAATGAAAAGAAACTTTTTAAAGACAGCGGCTTTCCTATTCATGGGAATCATCGCAACCATGGCTTTCACAGCATGTAGTAACGATCCCGAAAATCCTCAAGATGAGCGCAAGAACAAGCTGCACGAAGACCCGGCAAAGATGGAAATACAGCTCGTTGAGTGTCACTTGCACACCGCTTGGGAGAATATTCAAGAGGTAGGTGGCCCCCACCAGAACACAGAATCGGACAAAACGAAGTACATGAAGAAGATTCAAACCATCACATATCAAAATGTTGAGGGCAAAGGATGGCAATTGGCTGAGGGTAGTCCAAAGAAATTCTACGTCATGAAGAATGGAGAGTACTACAATGAAAATGGAGCTAACAAAGAGTTTCAGCCTGCACCGGTGTACTTGTTGTTCATCAAATACTACAATACAGCAGGAAAACTCATCAACCAAGAGTTCATGACAGAAGACCAAGCACGCATCCATCAGCACTTCTTTACACCGGTTAACGTAAAGTCTTTCGTTGATGGAAAGCCTGAAACAGACAATGCCGATAAGTCTGAATTGGTAGATTACCTCTACACCGATACTACTCCATGGGACGGAACGAAACACGAAGGCACAGCAAAAATCACTGGTAAAGAGAATCCTGTGGGCTTTAAGGGAGTCATCAGATTCTTGAAAAACGACAAAGAGTTCGACCTTAGAATTCGCCTTTACCACGGATACAAAGGCAAGACCGATCCTAAGACCAACAAGTTCTGCCCATTCAACAAGCCATCAGGCTCACTCATTCAGGCCGGAACATGGGATGTGAACGTTGATGTTCCCTTTATCGTGTACATGGATAGAAATGAAATGTCTGTTGATGTTGATGAAGATGCTGATTTATCTAAGCTCAAAGAGTCTGATTTCGACGAAGACAGTAACCCCACTTTGCATCGCATTATGAAAGCATTCGGTATCACTTGGGCCGAAGCATTGCATGAATACTACTATTATACCTATACTCCGGGACACGGTAAAGGTGGTATTTGGCTCTAAACGACCAAAAGGTTAAACCCTACAAAACAGAAAAACGGCTCGCATGTCATTATAGCATGCGAGCCGTTCTCGTTTATAATAGAATTCTTTATTCCTTAGGTACGAGTCCTTCGATGTATTTACAAACGATGCCAATGCCCGTAATATTCTCGCCACCTTGCGGTATGATGAGGTCAGCATAGCGTTTCGTGGGTTCTATAAACTGCTCGTGCATGGGCTTGAGCACCTCCAAATAGCGGTCTACAACCATCTGTACATTGCGCCCACGCTCCACTATATCGCGCTGAATGTTACGAATAAGACGCTCATCAGAGTCGCAATCCACAAATATCTTCAAATCCATCATGTCGCGCAACTTCTTATTGAGCAGCGTCATGATACCCTCAATGATAATCACTGGACGCGGTTCTACATGGATGGTTTCGGGTAATCGATTGCATTTCAAGTAAGAATAAGTGGGCTGTTCCACAGCTATCCCCTCGCTCAAATCCTTCATGTGCTTCACAAGCAACTTCCAATCGAACGCATCGGGATGGTCGAAATTGATGGCATGGCGTTCCTCTTCGGTCATCTCTGTGGTATCGTTATAATACGAATCGAGCGGAACCACAGCCACATAGTGCGGTGGTAAGGCCTCAACGATCTTGCGTACGACGGTAGACTTGCCGCTACCCGTACCTCCGGCAATGCCGATAATGGTGATTTTATCTAAATTCTGATTCATAGTATGTCGTCAAACATCGTTTGATAATAGGCAGCTTTCTTCTCTACGGCAAGCGGATAAGCCCGCGAACTGCTTGGCATGCGATAGAGACAGAGCTTGCGTCCTTCGAATTCAAACTCGGTATAATGCCCCATGGCAGGCTTTTCGGTGATGCCATAATGGCTTGTGAACACGCTGGTAGCCAGCTGTCCGGCCGCCAAAACGCCTTGACAGTCGGGCAAACTGCGCAACATGCCGTCCAAGTCGGCTTGTTCCACAATCTCCAAATCCTTATCCGAGGCATTGTTCTTGGTACGACGAATGCGCAAAGCAGTATCGAATAGGGCCACGCGGCGCTCTCTAAGCATCTGTTTGATACCTTCCAAGTCGAACGTTTTCTGCTCTTGGAGCACGAAATGATTCTTATCGCCATAAAAACAGAGGCCGAAGATACGCCACATATCATTTAGGAAGTTGGGGTAATAAAACTCCATACACCAACGTTTCGGTGCAGGTGGGAACGTACCCAACATCAACAAACGAGCATCGGAGGGCAACCACGGTTCGAAAGGATGAACTTCTATCTCTTGCATTATCGTGCAAATATACTGCTTTTTCCATAAAATGGTCAATTTACCATAATGAAAAACGAACCCAAAAGAAATAATAAAACAATTATTTGGCGGCTTGCGGAATAATTAGTACTTTTGCACTTCGAATTGCATATAGCAAGATTAATTATCAAACAATAATATTAAAACGAAATGAAAAAAGGTATTCATCCAGAAAACTATCGCCCCGTCGTATTCAAGGATATGTCCAACGGCGATATGTTCCTTTCAAAATCTACATGCAAGGCTACAGATACAGTAGAGTTTGAAGGTGAGACTTACCCAGTGGTTAAGGTCGAAATCTCTAGCACTTCACACCCATTCTACACGGGTAAGAGCAAGCTTGTCGACACAGCAGGTCGCGTAGACCGCTTCATGAACCGTTACGGTAAGCTGAAGAAGTAATATATCTTTTTAAAGTATATATTCCGACGTAAGTGCGGTAGAAAGTAGTTGCATATGCTTTCTACCGCATTTCTTTTGTATAACCTGCTCCCTTGATCGTCAAAAGAGGCTCTTTTGGGTCGTTGCAGAGTCGAGGCAGCATCGCTGAACAATCCATACAGCAA
>NZ_JBWPWW010000010.1:0-98489 GCF_056590795.1 Prevotella sp. C0026C3
GAGGTGGGTCTCATTATTTTAACCTTACTGGGTCTAAAATACTTGCCAGCGTGGGTCAAATTAGTGTGGCTTTTCCACTAAGAAACAACTCTACAGAGCCGGATTTTCGTTCTACTAATGATATGAAACAACTACTAATCTGCCATTGGAAAGCCCTGCTTTCTATTTTATTTGCCATTACAGTCTTTGTGTTTTGGTTCATTCCCGGCGTCAGTATCCTCAGTTACCAAGAACAATATCAACTCTTCCTATTCTCTTCCGAATACTTTTGGGAGCGTATCTGCGTTCCCGGAGGATTGGCCGACTACATCAGCGAGTTCTTGGTACAGTTCTATTACATCCCCATTCTCGGTGCCATCATCCTAGCCTTGTGTTACACAAGCATCCAAAGACTTACGTGGATACTGTGCCGTCGCCTTAGTAGTACAGACACTTGGTATATCCTCAGCTTCATTCCAGCTTTCGCACTATGGTTCTTTATGAGCGATGAAAGCGTACTTTTGAGCTTCACGATAGCTCTCATTGCTGCCTTATGTACTCTAATTGGCTACCATGCAATAAGCCGAAACGAAGCTTTTCCCACAAGAAGATGGCATAAAATCATCTTCCTGCTTATTCTTATTCCACTATTCTATTGGCTATTCGGAGCCTGCGTATGGGTCGTAGCAGCCTATGTAGCCGGCTATGAACTTATTAAACGCAGCTCGCCTACAAACTTTTTGGTAGGCATCTTAACCTTAATCTATACCGGAATCATCATTTACCTCCTCTCTTATAGTCTGCAATATCCCTTGTATCGACTCATGGGAGGTATCAACTATTACCGTTACCCGGCCTTGATCCCACGACTTCAGTGGGTAGTTATGGCTCTCATAGTGTGCATTCCACTGCTCATCTCACGTTTACACGAGCCGAAGAAAAGCCGCCTATGGCTATTTTCTTCTACGAGTATCATTGTCGCTGTTGGCTATTCATCACTTGCTTACGGCTATACTCGTCCACAATACGAACTCATAGACTATGATTATCTGGTACGTAATGAGCAATGGGACGCCATCATCGACAAAGCTACAAAGAAGCAACCATCATCTCCTATGTCGGTAGCTTGCGTCAACTTGGCTCTCAGCCAACGCAATGAACTATCCGATAGAATCTTTGATTTCTATCAAAACGGTGCCGAAGGACTCTTCCCCTCATTCAGTCGAGACATGACTTCGCCAGTCTCTACGGCCGAAATCTACTTTCGTCTCTGTATGGTTAACGAGGCTTTGCGCTACATGTTCGAGGCCCAAGAGGCCATACCCAACTTCCGTAAGAGTGGCAGACTGACCCAACGCATCATCCAATGCGAAATAGCCAATGGTCAATATGCCGTTGCCACGAAGTATCTGAGACGTCTACAACAGTCGCTCTTCTACCGCAAATGGGCTACATGGACGCTAGAAGTCATCGGCAACAAAGACAGATTGAAAATTGACCCGCTCTATTTGCGCTTGAGTTCCGATCGCCAACAGAAGACCGACTTCCTCTTTAGCGACCGCGAAATGGATCAGATGCTCGGCCTGCTTTTCGTGGGTAACTACCAAAACAAAATGGCTTACGAGTATCTGATGGCCTACGAACTGCTGCAAGGCGACGTACAACGATTCATGAAATACTATCCGTTGGGTAAATACGTGAACTACACCCATATCCCGAAAGCTTTCCAAGAAGTACTCGTGGGCGTGTGGCTGCAACAACATGGTAGCCTTCGAGACATTCCCTATAGTCTTGATAAGATGACGGTAGAGAACACGCTCAACTTCATCGGTACCTATATGCGCAACCAAGAGGCATCGGAACTCTCGCAGCCACCACTCTCTACCAATGCTTGGCACTACCTTCTTATTGGAAGCCGAAAGCAAGAGAAGCAAGGCAAACAGAAGATGCAACTCATCTATTGATTTCCATTAAAACATTAACGACATGAAACGTACCATCTCATACCTATTATATATACTCACCATCATGCTGATGACGAGTTGCACCGACACCCCGAAAAATGCCCAAAAGGTAGATAAACTACCGACCATCTTCCCCGATTACGTAGGCGTAACCATCCCTGTAGACATTGCACCCATGAACTTCGACTACACCGGAGGGACTTACGATGCTCTCAACATCGTTGTCAAAGGTTCGAAAAGCGGTGAAATAAACGAGAGCGGAAATGCCATAGACTTCGACATAGACGAATGGCACAACCTGCTCAAAGCAAATCGTGGGGGCAGCCTCAACTTCACGTTGAGCGTGAAAACCGATGGACAATGGACACAATACAAGAGTTTCAAGATGTACGTAAGCAAACATGCGCTCGACGAGTGGGGACTCACCTATCGTCGCATTGCACCGGGATTTGAGATCTATAGCAAGATGGGACTGTATCAACGCAACCTCTCCAACTTCGACGAAGAGCCTATCATCGAGAACACGACCGTTCCCGGAGCATGCCTCAACTGCCACACTTCCAATGGCACCAACCCTTCCCAATTCACCTTCCACGTTCGTGGAAGCCACGGAGCAACACTCATTTCCATCAATGGCAAGCGCGAATGGCTCAAAGCCAAAAGCGATACGCTGCATGGTTCGATGGTATATCCTTATTGGCATCCGTCGGGTCAATACTGTGCCTACAGCACCAACCAAACCCACCAAAGCTTCCATACCGTACGAAGCGAGCGTATAGAAGTGTTTGATCAAGCCTCCGATATCTTTGTCTACAAGCCTTCCACCCACGAATTATTACTCGACACGCTCGTCATGACCGACTCTCATTACGAGACATATCCCGTATTTTCGCCCAACGGACGCACGCTCTACTTCTGTTCTTCGGTAGCTCATCCCATTCCCGGAGGCTACAAACAGATACGTTATAATATATGTAAGGTAGCTTTCGACCCTGCTACAGGTAAGCTAGGGCAACGTGTCGACACGATCTTCAATGCTCGACAAATGGGCAAAAGCGCCACTCATCCGCGTCCATCTTACGATGGTCGATACATCATGTTTACCATGGCCGACTACGGGTGCTTCCCCATTTGGCACCATGAGGCCGATAATTGGCTGCTCGATTTACACACAGGCAAGGCTCAACCATTGACTGTTACCAACAGCCGCAACACCGATTCATACCACAACTGGACGCGTAATTCGCATTGGTTTGTATTTACAAGCCGGCGCGGTGACGGTCTTTACACACGTCTATACATCAGTAGTATCGACGACAAAGGCCGTGCCACCAAACCATTCTTACTTCCCCAGCGCCATCCGGCTCAATATTATGACCGCTTATTCGACTCTTACAACACGCCCGACTTCACCCTTCGTCCTGTAGAGCTCAATGCTCGCGAGGCTGCCAAAGAGATTTCCAGCGATGAAAGAGTCGTAACGAAAGCGAGATAAAGGCCTATTTTATCCGTTTCAGTTCCAACATCCAAAAGTTCATAGCTTCCTCGTTCTTAATCTTTTTGGTATGTAAGGATAAAGTTGTAGCACCTTTAGATAGGTTTATCTTGCCTACGAAACAAGGAGCAAAGCCTTTCGTATAAGACTCTTCTCTAGGAACTCGGTCTAAATCTGCACCGAGCATAGGCTGGTCATTTACTTGATTCAATGTACCTAGAGTACACAACAACACGGTATTATTTCTCATACAACTTAAAGTCTACTTCATCAATATTATAAATCTTTCCCACCCTAACTTTTAGCGGAAAGAATTAAAGTCTCTCGTGCCTTATTTGTAAATTAGTAATTGTAGTAATCTGATCATCATCAGAACCCATGAATGACATTCATGTGAACAAAAGTAGAAGAAGTATCCGACCTATCCAAGTGCTTAAGCGTTAAAAGTCGCTAAAGCTACTGTACAGACAGCTAGTCAGAAAGTATCATTTTCCACTTTGAGACCTCATCTCTCACGCTCGCAAGAAAAACCTAATGGCAAGTAGTATATAGCAATTAGTAAGCATGAAGCACAATGCTACGAACTCACTTAACAACTTATAAACTAAAAGACTTACAAACTAAAACCGAAACTCGTCTACTTGTAAACTTAAAACCTCGTTTACTTGTCTACTTGTTTACCTGTCTACTAAAACGATTGGGTCGGGGTGGGGCCATTGCAAAGCTTCTCCAGCATCGCTGCCTAGCCACTTCAGCAATGCTGCAAAGACTAGGCAGCAACGCTGAGTCGACCTTGCAGTAAGCTGATAGACAAGTAAACGAATTTACAAGTTGGCGAGTTGACAAGTTAATAAACACCATACTCCATATTGAAATGCTAGACAAAAGACACGAGGATTCTTGATTTATTTATATTTTTTTGTGTTTTTTATGTAAAATATCAACCATTCCACTCCCATCTCTTGCATAAAAAACAATTTATTATTTATACATTTGCAGCCGAAAACCAGAACTATCTGAGACGAATCCAAATAGTATTTAACCAAACATTTACAACAACAATGAAAAGAAATCTTTATTTATGCGTTGCAATGCTTTTACTTGCAACATGTTTTATGTTCTCTTCTTGCGACAAAGCCGGCTACGATCTACCCGAAAACACCAAAGAACTATTAATGGGTACATGGCAAACCGTATGGGAAGAATCTGAACTTATATCGGAAGGAGAGAAAGAACCTACCAAAGAAAGTCACGAATATACGAAGTATGTGTATACTTTTAACACAGATGGCTTCGGAAGTTCTCTCAACAAACTCAATGGTACCCCGGCAAAAATGAAGTGGAGTTTAGCCAAAGACCAACTCACTTGCGAAGCTGAGAATATTAAAGAAAAGTTTACTATAGTTGAGATTACTGAAACGAAACTCATACTACAATTGAATTTTACAGGTAAATTGAAAGGTTGGGTACGCTATACATTAAAGAAAGCAGGTAAATAATACGAACTCAACAAACTCTCATACACAAACCGGGGACAGGCTTAGCATTCGCCAGACTGCCCCCGGTTTGTGATAGATATAGCCCATCAGGCTATTAAAGATTTTATTCTGCGCTGAGTTCTATGACTCTACTACGCATGTCGCCGGCCGTAAAAGCATGGAGACCTACGTTCATTAAGAAGTCGCCCGAATAGACGTTGCCGTTCTCCGGCAACGAACTTTTGGCTCCGGGCATTAGGTTGATTTCCTCTATCCGGTACCTCTTAACCGGGTCTAAGCCTTGAAGTTTCACCGTCACCAACTTCTCTTCATAGCGTGGATGGATGTCGTAGCTGAACAACACAGCCTTGTTCTTCGCCTCATTCACATAGTTTACAGCAATATGGTTGCCCTCGTAGGGCGATACCAAACGATATTGTGCCCCATCCATAATTGCTGGTTGCAAGCGGTTCCAATTCTTCACAGCTCCTTGACAGAATGCCAACTCATCAGCACTCAGGTGTTGTAAACCTATATCAAAACCGAGTTTACACATCGAAGCCACATCGGTGCGAAACTTGACACTGGCACGTTTATTCCAGTCGGTGACGTGTGCACACATCGCTTTGACCGGATAGAACTGCGAAAATCCCCACTGTATATATAGACGTTCAACCGGATCGGTATCGTCTGAACACCAAAATTCTGAGAAATACTTCAATGCTTCGTAGTCATTACGGCCACCACCACCCGAACAAAGCATCAACGTGACGTTGGGATACTTGGCTCTTACTCGGTCACAAACCTTATATAGGCCACGCACATAGTCCACGTAAAGGTTGTTTTGATTCTTGGTGTAGTGCGAGAATATATTGGTAATAGGCGAGTTGCAGTCCCACTTAAAGAAAGTAACATCGGGATTTTCTGTCATGATACGGTCTATAACACCGAACACATGGTCTTGAACCTTCGGATTACTGAGGTCAAGTACCAATTGATGACGGTAATAATAAGGTTCACGGTTGGGCTGTGTAAAAGCCCAATCGGGGTGTTTCTCAAAGAGTTCGCTTTTGGGATTGACCATCTCCGGTTCTATCCAGATACCGAACTTAACCCCTGTTTCCTTGGCCGCTTTGACCAAAGCAGGGACACCACCGGGCAACTTGCTACGGTTAACTTCCCAATCACCCAAGCCAGCACGGTCGTCATTACGCGGATATTTATTGGCAAACCAACCGTCATCGAGTAAGAACAAGTCTACACCCAAAGTCTTAGCCTCTTTCATCAGAGCTGCCAATTTCTCTTGGTCAAAACTGAAATAGGTATTCTCCCAGTTGTTGAGCAGACTCATACGTGGCTCCTGTCCTTTATGAAGTTGATATTGACGTGCCCAATTATGCAAGTTCCGACTGCCTTGCCCCACACCGTTGGTACTCAAAGTGAAGATGAATTCGGGAGTCTTAAACGTCGTCTTGGGTTGCAACTCATATTCCGAAGCATACGGATTGATACCTGATATAACACGCAAGACACCTGAGTTGTCTATCTCAAAAGTAAAGCGGAAGTTACCTGTCCAGCCCAATGTACCGAGCAAAACCGTCCCATGGCGCTCGTTGGCAGGTTCGTCTAGCCCTACTTCGAAGAGTGGTTGCATGAACATATTAGCACGTGTGCCGAGTTTAGTATCTATTACTTTCTTACCGGGCAAAAGCTGTTGTGTAGCCTGTTGCGCCTCTTTAGCCCAGTCGCTGCTAAACTGTGTCAAATAGTATTTGTTGTTGTTGAGATACAACATGGCCGAAGCATACTGTTGCATCTTGATGCTTCGCTTCTCTTCATGGCGTATCTCGGCCCACTGTTTGATGACATTCTCCTTGGGATAAGCCACATAGTGTAACGTCACATAGACCGGATACTTGTTATCTTTCAGATTGAAGATATACTCCGTTCCACCTTTTACACTCTTCTCTGTGGCCGACTGGAAATACAAATACGTTGTGGCATTGTCATCGGCATGCATAATACCCAAAGCCGGCTCATAATAATCCTCTGCTCCAGAACAGTGATAAGCTTCCCAACCATCCACATTTGTCGCACCAACACGCCCTGCTCCCACTCGATAAGAGATTTTAGAAGCCTCGTCGGCAAACTTCAATTTCTTACCAAGATAGGTTTGATAGAGTCGTCCATTGTCTCCTACCTGCAACACAAGGTCGGTTTCGTCTGTACTGACTCGATAAGTCTTGTTGTCGGCAGCCATAGCTGTCGACATACTCATCAAGGCTATAAAGGCCAACAAGAGTTTCTTCATATATTTATATTTGTTTTTCATTTTGCTGATAAATGGTATGCATCGTTTAAACGATAGTTAGAAAAACCATCACAAAGATAAGAAGTTTGTTGAAATAAAGCAAACTCAAATAGAGTTTAAAATCACTTTAATACTGTCTATCAACACATAATAACCAAGAGCCACTACAATACCTAAAACAGATAATAGAAGACACATAAGGCATCACTTAAATCATCGTTTTTAGGTATTGTAACCCTTGTAAAACACTGTTAATTTTGCATTGATATTTTGGAAGCATCCAAATGCATACAGATAAATAGTAATATTTAAAATCAAATTTACACACAATTAATTCAAAAGATTATGAACAAGTCCTCTATTGTAGCTGGTTTCATGGCTATTTTATCTTCGGTTGTTTTGCTCTCTTGCAGCAAAGACGATATCAAACCGGGAAATGTGGAAGAAGGACAACCACAGAATCTAACGTCGTGCATCAAAGAAGAGGTGGCCTTAATTCGCCAAATTGCAGCAGCCAATAATATTGAAGCCGATTTCAAATCAGATAATCCTACAGAATGGGAGCGCAAAAATCTGACCATCGTATGGGAAGAAACTAAAGGCACCACAGGCTCTTCTATCTATCGTGTCAAGGAGTTGCGTAGCGGAAAAAGCAAAGATGGTGGTATCAAGTCGCTGGTACTCAACGATGAAAAGAATAATTTCCAACACCTACAGCGTATCGTCCTCAACTCGGCAGCATTGAAAGAGGTGAACTTGGCACATGCTCCGGCATTGCGAACATTGCTTATTGACGGTACGAGCACAGGCGCTACAGCTTTACAAAAAATCTCTTTACACGACCTAGCTGTACTCGATTCTCTGGAGTTGCAGAACCTTTTGGCGCTCGAAACGACCAGCGAAGACAACGGATTCAACATCTACGTGAACTATCACTATCCTAAATTATCTTACCTACACATCAAGAACACGGGTATTAAAAACCTGACTGTCGACCCCGAAAATCCACTGAAAGAACTAAAGTTGGAAGATAATAAGATGTTGACGACGCTTACACTTGCCACCACAAAGCTGGAAAACCTCTCGTTTGAAGCTAAGGATTATCCTGTATTGGAAAGTTTAAACCTTAGAAAATTAGACAAAAACTCAAGCAACACTGTCAATATTGCCGGTCTAACCAAGCTTACCTATACTAACATCAACAATTGTGAGTCAGTAAAAGGTATCAACGTTGACAATTGTAATAATCTGAAAGAGTTGACCGTATGCAACTGTAACCTGAAAGGAGAGACCTGTAAACTTGGCAATTTACCTAATCTCAAAGTACTCGACTTGAATGGTAACCAAATAGAAAGCATTGACCTTTCGGCCTTGAAGAGTGTAACCAACCTAAAATTAGCACACAACAACCTAGCTTCTAGCGACCAATTCAAGTTGCCGAAAATGGTAATCGACCTTGAATTACAAGGCAACGAGAAACTTATTAAAGCAGATTTCACACCTTATAAGCAGATAGAATTGATTAATCTGAAAGGTACTAAGAAAGGAGCGGAAAGCTACAATAAAGATACTCCTAATCCACTATCAGAGATTAATCTGAAAGGTCTTACCAATCTGAAACGTCTCATTGCTACCAACAACTCTTTGAGATCAATCTTTGATGGTACCGAGGTATTCGAGAAACTAGAGGCATTGGAAGTAGAATTCAACGGCATAGACCCTATTGGAATGATGAATATAGCCAAAGCCATTGAGGATATTGGAGTAAGAGTTTCAGCCAATTTCCAGACCTATGAAGCGACACTCAACGGCAGAACTATTGACTATACGACCGTAGCTAGTTATCTAGACGATAAAAGAGATGAATTAGAAGTAACCGTCAAAGATCAAGATAGTAAAGAGGTATCGACCGATTGCTACGATTTGAAAGACGGTCTGCTGACTTTCAAAAAGCCCGGTACATATAAATTATACGTTGGCGGATTCAGGAGAGTGGTTGATGGTATGTATACAACATTAGATTCCAAGGTCTTTACAGTCAAATAATTGAGAACTGAAATATATAATCAGCGGAAATCAACATCAATAAAAAGAAACGGGAGAAAGTCCCCGACTTTCTCCCATCAAATTACATTTTTTATATATAATGAACACAAAAACAAGATTACTGACTACACTCTTCCTCTGTGTATCCATATTCTGCCAAGCCAAAAAGGCGTTGCTAGTCATCGCACATGGCTCACCTAATCCTACATGGAACAAGCCGGCGATTGACTTAGAAAGCAGAGTAAGCGACACACTCAAGGCTCGTGGCATCAAAGACTTCGCTATTGTGCGCACGGCTTTGATGGAGTATACACACCCAAACATAAGTGAAGTGGTGAAAGACTTGGAACGTGAGCAAGTGGATACCATCTTCGCCATGCCCATATTCATCTGTCCTTCATCGCATACAGAAGAGGATATACCCAATCTTCTCGGCCATAAATACAACTCATATATAAGAGAAGGATTGGTAGAAGAGCATGCAGAGTTTGTCAAGACCCGCATCCCTATCACCATGGGGCCGACCTTTATGTTCAGCGATGTGTGCGAAAAGATTACACTTCACAACGTACAACAACTCTCAAAGAATCCTAAAGACGAGGCACTCATCATCCTTGCACACGGCGACGAAGCCTATATGCCCTTTTGGAAAGAACTGATAGAAAGTATAGATAGTAAGGTACGACGCGGTATGGGCTTCGATTACAGCAACCATGCGTTCGTAGAAATGGGACAAGAGTTTGTAAAAGACGCACTGCCTATCATCAAAGAAGCTGCCAAACACAAGAAACGCATCATCTTACAAGGCGTGTATCTCACTTCAGGCATCAAAGGAATGGCACAACGTTTCGGCTTAATTAAGGCTGTAGATGAAGCATTAGCCGGTCAAAATGTAGAAGTGGTATATGGCGAAAAAGGCTTATTACCCGATGGAGCTGGCGAAGTGAGCGGGTGGATAGTAGACTGTGCTCAGCAATGGTTGGATAGATAAACATATCAAAGATGACATTCTATCATATTCTACAATCCTTCGTGTGGGGCGGTTGTGTACTGTTTGGCAGTATGCAACCATTACCGTTGCAGGCCATTCATACCGTACAACAGAGTTCTACCGATGTATTACGCGGTAAAGTGACCGACTCACAAGGTGGCGAACTACCCGGAGTGACGGTCAAAGTAGAAGGTACTCGCCGAGTGACAGTGACCGATGCGCAAGGCAACTATACGCTCAATGTACGTCTGGGTGAAACCGTACGCTTCTCATACTTAGGCATGAAGGGTCAAAGCTTCAAGTATCGACGGCAGGCAAGAGCCAATATCTCGATGCAAGAAGACGACAACATGCTGAACGAAGTGTCGGTTAAGGCTCGCACCAACATCAATGCCATCGATGTAAGAGCACGTGCCGGCGTGGTAGACCAAGTGAATATGAAGCTTGTCACAGAGAAACCCAGCATCGATATGGGGCTGGCTTTACAAGGAGCAGTGCCGGGATTGCTCGTCATGAATACCGGAGAGCTGGGCAAAACACCCGAATTACGCATTCGTGGAAACTCTTCCTTGCGACGCGGAAACGTCTCCAACGAACCGCTCTATGTGCTTGATGGTAAGATTATCACAGCCGAAACGTTCTACAATCTGAATCCGATGGACATCAGCGAGATGAAGGTTTTGAAGGACGCGGTGGCCTGTGCTCTCTACGGAGTCAAGGCAGCCAACGGTGTCATAGAGATTACATCGAAGCGTGGAAACTCCGAAGGAACCACCATCAACTATAACTTCAATATGGGTATTACGACTCGTGGACGGCGCGGTCTAAAACTCATGGAGACATCAGAAAAACTGGAACTGGAGCGCTTGATGCGTAATCCGGCTGCTCCGGGCTATCGTTACAGTGCCGATTATTATAACAGATATGAGTCTGACAACCCCAACAAGGCACAACTAATAGCCGAAGGTGAGAAGCTTTTAAACAACCTCCGACAGACCAATACCGACTGGTTCAAAGAATTACTACGCAATAGTATCTACACCAGACATACGATAAGCATGCGCGGAGGAAATGAGGAAAGTTCATACTTCGCTTCGTTCAACTACACCAAACAGGGCGGAAGAATCAAAGGAAATGACAAAGAGCACATCGGAGTGAGCCTAAACTTGGATAAAACCTTGGGCAAGATAGGTTACGCCATGATTAGTATGAACGGCTCATATGCCAAAGTAAATACTCCGGTGGGAACTTCCAACGACCCCACACAGTTGGTTTACGACCTCAACCCATACGAGTCACCTGCCAGTGGGAAACTATATTCCTATCCCGGACGTACATTCTCCGACCTATTCAATCAATATCAAGAGAAGTCATCCGACAAATCTGTGGGCGTAAGTCTGAACCTCTCGCTCACACCAATCAAGGGATTGGACATCGAATACGTCGGTGGTATCGACTATTTATTGGATGAAAGCAATAAGTTTACGCCGGGTTCGTCGTATTCGGAACGCAATAGTGGCGTGGCGGAATATCAACGTGGTATTCTGCAACGTGCCAAAAACACCACCACCAACATTTCTTCCAATCTACGTGTAACATACGAAAAGACTTTCAACGAGAAGCATAGCGTGACCGTCGGAGCCAACTTTGACTACTATCGGTCTATTTATGACAATATCGGAACGATAGGCTACGGTGTCGGTGACATCAATTCCACATCGGCCATCAACCATTCTATCACGGGAGTACGCCGCGAACGCACATCGGGAAAGAAAGACCGCAATGCCCAAATAGGCGCCGGCTTGTTGGCAAGTTACACCTATAGCGACCTCTACGACGCATACGCATCATACAAAAGAGACGGTTCGTCCATCCTTCCAGCCGATAAACGCTGGAATAATGCATGGGCTGTAGGCTTGGGGTGGACTCCTTCAAACTACAATTTCCTCAAAGGCAACAAGCTATTGACACGCCTGAACCTTCGCACATCGTATGGTGTGATAGCCAATCTGAACGGAGTTTCAGCCTCATCTACAGTCGCCACATTCTCATATTTGGAATCCAGCTACGAGAATCAGCGCCAACTATCGCTCATCAGCCTGTTTAATGAGAACCTGAAACCAGAAGTTACCAAGTCGTTCGACGTGATGTTGACGACTGAACTCATGAAACGCTTGACGCTGAATATCAACTTATACAAGCGCAGAACGGAACAAGCGCTGCTCGATGTGCCCATCCCAACCTCCACAGGATTCAATACTTTGAAGCGCAACATCGGCATTTTAGACAACAACGGTATTGAGGCTTCGGCCAATTGGAGAGTATTGCAGCTCCCCGACTGGTCGCTATCGCTCTTCGGAAGCTTGGCTTACAATAATAATAAGGTGATAGATCTCTACTATGCACACGAGATTTACACCGCAGACGACGCCATTGTGCCCGACTACGAAGTAGGAAAATCCTACGATATGATATATGGTCCGCGCTCATTAGGCATCAATCCACTGACCGGTTATCCTGTTTTCTCAACCCCAAATGGCGAGAAACAGGCCAGCGAACCATTGACCCGCGAAGATGTAGTGGCCTTGGGACACTCCACACCGCCCTACTCCGGCAGCTTCGGAATGAACCTTGGATACAAGTCTTTTGAATTAGATATGAACTTCTACTATAATTTTGGTGGTAAGAAACAGTTCAACTACACCTATGTACGCAACTACGACCACGTGACAAAGAATGCTGCTTCGGGGCAGATAGACAACATGTGGTTCAAGAGTGGCGATGAGAATAAGATTTATCCGACACCATTCTGGACCTCGGCTGTGGCCGAAGACAACCTCAGCCGTTTTGCCAATTCACGTACACTCGGCAACAGCAACTTCATCAGACTGTCGATGTTATCGCTCCGTTATCGCATTCCGGGAAACCTACTCAAGCGCAATCTGCCTTTCATAAGGTTTGCCTCAGTGGCACTGCAGGCTTCCAACCTGTTTAATTGGACCTCTTATAGCGAGTCAGACCCCGAAAGTGGAACCCTAGCCGGTACACTTCAACCGGTCTATACACTAAATGTAAATCTTACATTTTGATACTTTTCAATTTCATGAAAATGACTTTCAAATACCTATCACATCTCTTAATGGCAGTCCTATGTGGCACTTTGCTCACTGCTTGCACCATCAATATACCGCCGGCCGATGAATATAGCGACCCGGATGCTATCTCTGGACTGAAGCAAGCACGCTCTTTGCTTGCTTCAACTTACGCCCTCTACCCCCATTGCGAGTTCGATTTGTCGGTCATGGGAGAAGACTTTATGCCCACAAACTATACCAATAAGGATATTAGCAAGCAGAACCTATACTCGTGGAAGGACAGTGAGATAACCACAATGGCCGAAAATCTGTGGTTACAATTCTACAACACCATCGCTTCGTGCAACACCTTGCTCGAACGAGTAGAGAAGATTGAGGTGACAAACGATAATGACAAGTTCTCGAAAACAGCTATTATAAGCGAGGCAAAGACGCTAAAAGCACTCTGTTACTTCAAGCTTCTACAGCTATACGCCCCCGCTTACGACCGCAACCCACAAGCCGACGGTATCATTTTAACCGATAAAGTGGGACTCAAATTCCCCAAACGTTCGTCAATTGCCACTTGTACCGACAGCATCCGCGCCTTGTTAACTCAAGCAACCGGCGTTAACAACATCCCCACGGCAAACGGTTGGTTGTCAAGGAAAGCCGCCATCTATCTGCAAGCAGAGGTGGAACTCTATGCCGAAAACTATAGTAAGGCTATCCAACTGGCCGAAGACATCATCAAAGACTGCTCTACCGACATGTTCACACAGGGCGGAATAGAAAGCCTTTGGACTACAACTAGCAACAAGAACCGCATCTTTGCATTTTACAACGACGGTAGTTACTACACCAGCATACAATTTGGAGCTGCCAATGGAGATTATTTCGCAGTGAATCCAAACATATCTTTCACTCCCGAAGACCATCGAACAAGCAGCTATGTGCTTACTTTCAACATGGATGGAGCCCCGCGAACGCTGCTGGGCAAGTACAATAAGAATCTGAAAGCAGGCACCGATAATCGCTACATAGACATGATGCGTCCGGCAGGAGCCTATTTTATTGCTGCCGAGAGCTATGCTCAATTGGGGCAAAATGCCAAAGCTATCTCCACCATCAATGCTTATCTCAATGCCGTCAAAGCTACTCCACTCACAGAAACGCTCACCGGTGAAACACTCATTGACGCAATCCTGCAAGAGAAACAGAAAGAGTTTGTAGGCGAAGGACAAGGATTTCTCGACTTGAAACGCCTCCACAAACGCTCCATTCACCGGGGTAGCGCCTTCAACAAGGGCATTATCTCTACCATCAAAGCCGACGATTACCGTTGGACATTCCCCATTCCGCGTTCTGAATATCGCTATAACGAGAATGTGACACAGAACGAGGGATGGCCACTGAATCGATAATTAAAAACGAATTTAAAATCAATAATATGAAACAGATTATTTCTTTGACGTTATCACTTCTTGCTTTCGTGCTCGCAACCGTATCATGTAGCAGCAACGAGGACAATGGATATCAAGGCAAAAACTACGTACAACTATCGACAACTGTAGACCCTTCGATGACAGAAAACAGCACCGAAGGCATCACGGTAAATTTGATGGCTACCTCGACCGTCGAGAAAGACGTCACCATCAAACTACAATTGGTTAACAACGACGACGGTGTACTAAAACTCAATAGTAATGTCGTAACGATGAAAGCAGGTACTAAGACGGCTCAGGTCACCATCTCGTCGAACCAGAAGAATCTCCTCAACGAGCAGCGTACAGTCGTACTGAAGGCCGCGGAGTTCTCCGATGCCAACATGGTGGCGCAGGGCGACCTCTCCATAACGGTACGCCCGAATCCCGCACTCCCCGTATTGACCGCCGAACAGATAAAACTTATCGACGGCTATCGTGCCAAGTACGGTATTAATCTGAACAATATCCTTGGCACGGTCAACTGCAAAGTAGAGGCAAAATCGCCCACCGACGAGGTTGGCGTGTACACCGATGCCGAGACAAAGACCTTCGAGGGCGTCACCGTCATCACCTTGAGCGAGGCCTCTACAGCCGATACACCGGTGCTTAAGATGACCGACAACCCCCTCGGACTCACCGCCTTCCTCGGCAACTGGCTCCATAAGGAGACCGATGAGAACGAGTTTTGGCAAGATGTATCGACCGCTTATCCCCACATGTTCAAGGCTATCGGCTTTGATAAAGCCAAAGAAACCTTCACCGCCACACTCGATGGCATCGCCATTAACCTAAAGGATAAGACCATCAGCTTTACAAGTAAGATCAAGGATAAGTACGACGAAGACATCACCACCGTTCCTTTCAGTTTCACATACACGGCTTGGGACCGCTGGAAAAAGATGAGCGACGAGGGCAAGAGCATTCAGACACCCAATGGAACCGACGAATCCGGCAACGTAAACGCATGGACTACACAGACCGTTAAAGAACTCATTGGCAACGGAATCACGCTCATGCCCGGTTATTTCTTGTTCAAGAGTACCATTGATAAAGACGACTGGGGAGAAACGCCCAGCAACTGGGTGGCTCCGAAAGGTACCATCGACTTCGGCAACGGAAACATGATCTACCGGTTTGCATTAGACCATGAGACAGCCTCCGGATACACACAATTCACCGTAACATATACTTTTAATCACTAATCCAAGTGTTGAATGAGATTAAAACTTCGATACTTGGCAGTTTGGGCATTGGTGGGAACTAGTATTCCTATCAATGCCTTTGCTGTTGATAAGCCCATCAATTTCCCTAAAACATGTATAGAGGGTAGACTAGACAATGGTCTACGCTATATCGTCATGCCCAATCAAGCTCCTCAAAACTGCGTAGAACTGCGCTTGGTATTGCGAGTTGGCTCCATGCAGCAGTCGGCTATGCAGGGCGGAACGGCTCATTTTTTGGAACACATGGCCTTTGCCGGAAGCAAGCAATACCCCGGATTAAGCATGATAGACAGCCTTGAGACGTTGGGAATGCAATACGGTCGCGACATCAACGCCATGACCGGGTTCGATAAAACCTACTACATGCTCACCGTTCCTGTAAAGGATAGGCAATCTTCTACGCTTTCTCGTACCTTGGGGATGCTTAAAGAGTGGCTCTGCAACCTCACTTTTACCGATGAATACATACAAAAAGAACGTGGCATCATACTCGAAGAGCTACGCCAATACGACATTTACGACCCCTTCTACGACCTGAAAATGGGCAACACCGTGTATCGCCGGAAGCTCCCACTAGGCAGTATAGACGACATACAAAAAGTTACCAAGGCCGATTTGCTTGACTTTTACCATCGTTGGTATACTCCCCAACTAGCTGCCATCGTCGCTGTAGGCAATCTAGATGCCCTCAAAACCGTGCAAACCATCCAACAATTATTTGGCGGAATACAACCCAGAAAGTTGCGAGGGTATCAAGTCTATCCTTTCAAACACGATAAAGGCATCTCCATATCCACGATGCTTGACACGCTCAAGAAAGGCGAGCAACTGGAAGTAATGGTGCCTCACGCCACCGTCATCAGCAAAACCATCACCTCTACTACACAGAAGCTACGAGGTCGCATGCTCATATCTGCTCTGAACAAACGCGCTTCATGGATGCAAGGCAGCGTAGATTTTTCCGACGCATGGTATCTGGCCGATAAAAACTTCTTCACCTTGTCGCTACAAGGTAGCAACAAACGCGAGTTATTACAGCGTTTAGAGCGAGTCGTAGCCTGCCTCCGACACACCTGTCAACAGGGTTTTTCGGAAGAAGAGATGGCACTGCTCATCTCCGAATCTACCAAGCATTTGGCATCAATCGATAGCGAACAGAGTTCGGAAGCATGGTGCGAGGACTTCACCGACTACTTGATAGCCGGCGACCGCAAACTCTCTACACCGGAGGAAGTGGAACTTGTGCGCGAGCAACTGGCCAAGACCACCGCGCAACAATTACAGACCATCTTAACAGAATGGTTAAAGGCAGCCGACCAAACCAAACTCGTAAGCTATGTACAACGTAGCGGCCATTCGCTCACCAAGCAAGAGATAGCTGGCATTTGGCACCGTGCGAAAAACCAAAAGGTCGAACCCTACGTCTACACACCGCACGTCGAATCGGTCGAAGAAGTCAAGCCTACCCCGGAATGTCTTGCCAAGAAGTACGTATTTGCCCCATTGGCTATCGCCAAAGAAACTCACTATCCACAAACCAACACTTATGATATCGTGTTGAAAAACGGATTACGACTCGTACTAAGGCCTACTCGCGATGAGAGTGGCATTTTCACGATAGAAGGATTCGGGCGTGGAGGCACGGCCGACTTGCCCGATAGCACTTATCACCAATATGCCGGAACGGCTGGATACATCGATATGGGCGGTTTAGCCAAGGTACCTTATGAGCAGTTATCTGACTATATGGCACAGAGCGGACTATCATTGGGCGTGAATATCGCTTCTTATTGGCACGGTTTTATAGGCAATGCCCCGGCAACAAAAGCCCAAGAGATGTTGAATCTTATCGCAGAGAAGACTCATCACCCGGAAGTTAATGAAACTGAATTCAACGAGACCAAGGCCGAGGAAGTGGCTTCGTTCGGAATCACTACACCCTTACAGATGCAACTGAAACAGGATGCCAACCGCATGCTTACAAATCTTAGAGACTCAATAATGGGCGATGCTCCGTCCATGATACGCCCACGCCAGACTTGCCAAGACTTGGAACGCCAAGACATTCACCACATGACGGCTTACTTCAAATCGCTTTATGCCGATCCGGCACAGCTCACAATAGTCATCGCAGGCGATTTCGATGCCGACAGTATGAAGCAAGTGACCGCAGCCACATTGGGCAGTCTGCAATCTCATAATATCCCCACAGTTTATCGCGAAGTGAGAAACGTCTTGCCAAACCAACGGACTACTCACGTCATAGATAGCCATGGTGACGAGCAAACCACGCTCCATATTCTGCTAAGTGGCAACTATGAACCATCATTACGCACCACACTTACGCTCAAACTGATGCGCGAACTCCTGCAAAAGCAGCTTATCGACATCATACGTCGCCGAGAAAACCTCACCTACTCGCCTTTCACCGACTTAGCTTATCACGGTATAGACGGCCATTCTTACTACTTCGACCTCATCTTGACACTCGATGAAGCCAACGTAGGTAAGGCAGAGAAACTCATACAGGGCATCTTGACCGACCTACAGACACACAAAGTAAAGGCTGAGACACTGGAGAATATCAAGCGTTCGTTCCGCATGACCAAGGCTAAAACGCTGACCGATGATGCCACCGGAGCATGGCGTGGAGAGATTGTTGGCCGACTCAAGAACGGCGAATCGCTAGCCGACTTCGAAAACTACGACGAATTACTGTCGTCTATCACACCCGACGACGTGCTCCAAGCATTCAAACAATACATCCATCAAAAGACAATAACAATTCTAAAACTCAAAGGAAAATCATGAAAAAGAAATATTTACTGCTCTTACTATTGGTAATGCCCCTGTTGACAATGGCCAAATCCGACTTGAAAGCATTCACACTGGTCGACAACGCAGGCCACGAAGTCCCATTCCAAGAGATGATAAAGCAAGCTTCCAAGAGCGATGTCGTCTTCGTAGGCGAAATGCACAACTGCCCTATCACCCACTGGCTGGAACTCAAAATAGCCGAAGCACTCTATGCCAAGCACAAAGACAACTTGATGTTGGGGGCAGAGATGTACGAGGCAGACAACCAACTCATCATGGACGAATACCTGAATGGCAACATCAAATACGAGCAGTTCACCGATGAAATGCGTCTATGGCCAAACTATGAGACCGACTACGAGCCGGTATTCTCGTTCGCCGAAGAAAACCATCTACGATTTATTGCCACCAACGTACCGCGCCGTTATGCCAACGTGGTGAAGTATCATGGCCTTGATTACCTCGATAGCCTGAGTGCAGATGCCAAGAAATATCTCCCTCCGTTGCCTATCCCCTTTACGATGGAAGGCAAAAGTACGGCCGCATTCTCGCTCATGGCATCTATCCATGGTAAGAAAGACGACCCCATACGCATGCACATGGCACAAGCATTAAAGGATGCCACGATGGCTTGGAACATCTCAAAGAACATCGGACGTCACCATTTCCTACATTTCAATGGTAGCTATCACACAGCTGGAAAGACGGGTATTATAGACTATCTCAACCGTTATCGTCCCGAAACAACTATCACCACCATCATGGCAGTGAAACAAGAGGAGATTGATAAACTCGATAGTGCGTATCAAGATCAGGCCGATTACTACATCATCGTGCCACAAGATATGAGCACTTCGTACTAAATCATATTACTGCAGGGCTTTGGCAGCAATGCTGCAAAAGCCCTGCAGCAATACTGCCGAACCTAGACAGCAAAGTTGCCTCGCCCCTGCACCAACCTATTGAAAGCTTTTTAAAGAGGTAAAACAAAAAAAAGAGAGACTCAAGGTTGAGTCTCTCCTTCTATATATTGTTCCATAAACATGTGCTCACCATCAAACACTGCGTAGGTAAACTGCCATATCCAATCACCCAAAATCATCATCCGAGCCTTCTTGCTAAGCATCAAGTCGAGTTCTATATGGCGATGGCCGTAAAGGAAATAGTCTATGTCGGCGTGCGTCTTCATGTACTCTTTGGTGAAAAGAACGAGATATTCCTTGTGCTCACCCATATAAGGAGCCTCCTTACCATCGGCTCTTTTCAACCTACTATGCTTGGCCCAATTAAGCCCAAGAGCCATTCCCCAACGCGGATGGATGGCACATAGCAGGCGTTGACAGGTGTGGTTGTGGAATACTTTACGCAAGAATTTGAACTTATTATCGGGATCTCCGAGTCCATCTCCATGTGCCAAGAAGAACACTTTGCCGTATATCTCGGTGGTTAAAGGCTTGGTATGCACAATGAGACCACACTCTTCTGCCAAATAACCATACGTCCAAATGTCGTGATTACCGGTAAAGAAGTGTACTTCCACGCCATTATCAGTCAGCTCGCTCAGCTTCCCAAGGAAACGTGTATAGCCTTTTGGAACCACATAACGGTATTCGTTCCAGAAGTCAAACATGTCTCCGAGCAGGTAGATAGCCGATGCCTTGTCCTTAATACTGTCAAGGAAACGCACCAGCCGACGCTCTTGCGTACGACCATGCTCTATGGCTAGCGATCCCAAATGGGCGTCTGAAAGGAAGTATACATTCTTCATGGGCATGCAAATTTTAGTCGAAACCGAGTTCCACGCGAGCTTCTTCGCTCATCATACTTTGGTCCCAAGCAGGTTCAAACACCAGATTCACACTGCTGGATACCACTCCTTCGACGCTATCTATCTTTGTTCTAACGTCCTCAAGAATGAAATCGGCAGCCGGACATGAGGGTGATGTGAAGGTCATATCAACCTCCACATTACCATCTTCTTGCACATCTACTTTGTAAATCATGCCTAAATCCCAGATATTCACAGGTATTTCAGGATCGTAGACGGTCTTCAACACGTCCACGATACGCTCTTCTATTGCTATTTTTTGTTCTTGTGTCATTGCTAAGTCTATTAATACACCTTCTTAACCACGTTCTTTTTACAAAGATAACGTTTTCGATGAATCCCACAAAGGATTCGTCTTATTTCTTCAACATCAACTCTACGGCACGTTTCAGTTGTTCATCGTTTCCCTGTAGATAGTCTTCAGGAGTGTTATATACCTTTATATCGGGCTGCAAAGTGTTGTTTTCGCCATACACACCATGCATATCCCGACAGCCAACTTGCGGGATTCCGAACACCATTTGGTTGTCCATGAGTCGCTCCCACCACACAGCTGTCATCGTACCTGCTACAGGTGTGCCGATAATCTTGCCTATTCCGAGAGTCTTATAGACGAATGGGAAACCATGGCCATTGCTGTAATCGTCTTCACAAACCATAACACAAGATGGTTTTACCCACTTGTTCCAAGGGTCGTATCCAATGAATTGGCCACGCGGAACGAAGCTTTGATACTGCTTACCCGACAGTAATGTGCACAAATCGTCGTGTAACCAACCACCTCCATTGTGTCTTTCGTCGACGATGACGGCCTCTTTCTGTCGATTCTTATCGCTCAACAACTCACTGAATACAGTGCGATAACTCTCGCTATTCATCGCTTTCACATGCACATAAGCCAATCGTCCGCCCGAAAGACTGTCTACAATAGCACGGTTACGATCCACCCAACGCTTGTAAAGGAGCTCATCTTGCTGCGATTTAGAGATGGGACGAACGGTCACATCAAACGATTTGCCACCATTGTTGACCGTTACTCGTACCGGTTTTCCGGCCTTTCCATCGAGCAACATATCGTAGGCTTTACCTGCTTCTATCCTCTGTCCATCGATAGCTTCGATGATACTACCACGCTGAACCTTTGTATTCTTCACGGCAAATGGGCCACGTTTGATGACTTCATCGACTTTCAGACCATCTCCAGTGTACGTTTGGTCGAAGAAAAGCCCCAATACAGCCGTCTTCAACTTGGCTCCATCGGGATAGAAACGAGCGCCGGTATGCGAAGCATTCAGCTCGCCTAGCATCTCGCTAAGCATGTCTCGGAAGTCGTAACGGTTGTTGATATAAGGTAAGAAACGCTCGTAGGTGGCGCGATAACCAACCCAATCTACTCCATGCAGATTAGTATCGTAGAATTTATCCTTCACTTGTTGCCATACATGGTCAAACAAATACTGTCTCTCTTTATAGGGTTGATAGTTGAATCGAGCCTCAAAACCGATAGCAGAAGAACTCTTCTTTGCCACATCAAACTTCTTAATGGTAGAGTTGCACAGGTAGATATTCTTGAAATCTTTATCAGCTTGCATACCGCCACGGCCTATATTCTTCTCTACTATCTCTGTTTTACCATCACGGATCATATGACGCCACAGGTCGTAACCACCTTCAAAAGCGGCTTGATAGTACAACGTATCGCCACCGGGACTAAGAATTGCGTCACCCATGTGGGAAGAATTGACCGTCAATCTAACCACTCTGTCGCGACAATTATCAAGATCAAACTTCAAAGGTTCCACCTTCTTAGACTTCTTCTCGTCTTTCTTGGCATCGTCTTTTTTATCTTTCTTCTTCGCTTCATCAAAGAGTCCTTTCTCTTCTTTGGTCATCTTGAACTGCTCGTAAGCATCCAAATCGAAGAACATCAAGTAGGCATCCGACTCCGAACCCCAACTTCCATGGCTACGGAAACCGGCTCTATCACTCTGGAAGAGCATGGCTTTACCACCCAATACCCACTTGGCATCACCGTCGTTGTAACCGCTTTCGGTAATATCATGGATTTCTCCGGAACCTGAAGCTGCCACCAGTGCGATGTCACTGTTGTTCCATCCGCCGGTACCAATGTAACTACTGAGCAACCATTTACTATCCGGACTCCACTCAAACCACTGGTCGCCGTCACTATAAGAGTACATATACTTACCGTCCATGAGCGTACGCAGGGCGTGACTCTTCACATCTACCGCCCTCAATGTGGTGCGATTCTCCAGATAGGCCACCGATTTACCATCGGGACTATAGCGAGGTTGGAACGAAGTTTGGTCGCTCTTAACCAACTGTTCTTCCTCTATCTCGGTGGCATAAGTGAAGAGCTTCTCTTCCTTTTTCTTAATGGTAGACTGGTAAATCTGCCACAATCCACCACGCTCAGAGGCGTAAACAATGCTTCGACCGTCCGGTGCGAAGTCAATACTACGTTCCTGTTCAGGCGTATTGGTGATTTGTTTAGTCGTCTTATATTCCACAGAAGTGACGTATACATCGCCATGTAGCACGAAAGCTATTTCCTTTCCACCGGGCGAGACTGCTATTTCCGTCGCACCACGTGTCAAGGTCTGCCGGTCAAGATCGATGTCGTTACGGTCGGACACCACTGTTACAGCCACCTTTTTAGGCTGTTGTCCCTCACGAAGGGTGTAAATCTCACCGTCGTAACCATAGCACAACATGCCATCGTTGCTACGCGATAAGAATCTCACGGGGTTACCCCTATAACTTGTCAGTTGCTGTTTTCCACTGCCATCTAAATTCCGTCGGTACACATTAAAAGTTCCGCTCTCCTCACTTAAATAATAATAGGTGTCGCCACTACCCCATACAGGATTGCGGTCTTCACCATTAAAAGAGGTCAATTTGCTGTATTTACCCTCTCGCTTTACCCATATATCGCGCGTAATAGGCGATGTATGATGCTTTCTCCAAAGATCTTCATAGCCTTTTTGGTCATGATAAAGAACGTCGCCACGGCTATTGATGCTCACATCGCACATCGTTAGCTCGGAGAAGAGCGTCGGTCTAGCCATGCCTTCGGTACTCACTTGATATACTTGAGGGAATGAACCGCTTGCAAAGATAATAGATTTAGAGGTCGGCATCAAGCTTGTTGAGTACAATACATGCATACCATCGCTGAACGCCATCGGTATTTCGTCGCCGCTATTATAGGTCAATCGCGTCGGCACACCGCCGTCTTTACCCACTACATATACGTCAAGACTGCCCTCACGACTTGATGCAAAGGCTATTTTTTGGCCGTCCGGACTCCATACAGGGTATGAGTCGTAAGCCGAATTGGTTGTTATCTGACGTGCACTTCCACCCGTCGTGGGCACCGTAAAGATGTCGCCTTTATACGAGAACGCAATGGTTTGTCCATCAGGAGAGATACGACTATAACGCATCCACAATGGGTTGGTTTGAGCCGAAGCCCATAGCGATGAGGCCAAAGCCACAGCCAAGAATAGTTGTCTTTTCATATTTGCCATTTATTTATTCCTTCACTTCTATGCTACCTTTTAATAATATATTGTCAGAAGAGCTACCCACGAGCACATCGAAACGCCCCGGTTCCACACGATGCTGCATGTTTCGGTCTACAATAGAGAGGTCGTCTTGGTCTACAACGAAACAAAAATGCTTGGTCTCACCCTTCTTGATCATTGCACGTTCAAAGTGTTTGAGCTGCTTAATGGGCTGAACGGTCGACGCAACCTCATCATGTAAATAGAGCTGAGCCACTTCTTCACCGTCCCGACTACCTGTGTTGGTAACGTCAAAACTTACTTCAAATTGCTGATTTCCCATCGACTTAACAGCCAGATTGCTGTATTTGAAAGTGGTATAGCTCAATCCGTAGCCAAAAGCATAGAGCGGACGAGCCGACATTTCAACATAGTTATGGGTTTCAGGAGCCTTCTTATTATAATAAACCGGCAATTGTCCTACCGCAGCAGGAACGCTCACGGGAAGTCGACCGGCTGGATTGTAATCGCCAAAGAGCACATCGGCAATGGCACGACCGCCTTCTTGACCGGGATAATAAGCGGTCAATAGGGCATCGGCATGCTCTGCCGACCATGTCTTATCAAGCGGACGGCCTTCGATATATACCACTACTAGTGGCTTACCCGTGGCACGCAGTGCACTAAGCAACTCGTTTTGGCGTCCCAACAGCGATAAGGTAGCACGATCGAACCCTTCTCCACAGTCCATATCGCTTAGACTTTTGCTGTCGCTCACTGCTGCTCCGGTCTCTTTATAGCTTGTCTTAAAGTCGCGAGCACTAGACCCTCCGACCACAGCCACGACCACATCGGCACGCCGCGCAGCCGCCACCGCCTCGTCTATATGTACATCTACGGTGTCACGCACGCCACAACCTTTCACGTATTCCACTTTTCCGACACCTATTTTCTGTCTGATTCCATCGAGTACAGTCTTCACATTACCCTCAGCTTGCGGTGCCGTGTAGTCGCCCAACTGATTGTAATCATTATCCGCATTAGGCCCTACGACAGCCACACGCATGGTCTTCGACAGCGGCAACGTGTTGTGTTTATTCTCCAACAGTGTCACAGCAGCCTGCGCCACCCGATAAGCCACATCCATATTCTCGGCCGTCCTCACTTCCTTGGTAGCCTGTTTCGGATCTACATACGGATGTTCAAAGAGCCCCATCTCAAACTTCATGCGCAGCACTTGAGCCACAGCAGAGTCGATAAGAGCCTCATCTACCATCTTCTTTTGGCAAGCATCGACCAGTGGTTGATATGCCAACGCGCCTAAATCTACATCTACTCCGGCTTTCAAAGCCATGACTCCGGCTTCTTGACGAGTCTCCGCCACGTGGTGAGTCTGCCAAATACCATCGATACTATACAAGTCTGACACCACGAAACCGCGAAATTTCCAATCTTGTCGCAGCACTTTCTTCAAGAAATAATCGTTTGCCGTACAGGGAATACCATCGAGCGAGTTGTACGAAGTCATCACCGATAGGGCGCCGGCATCAATGGCTCTCTTGAATGGTGGGAGGAAATTCTCTTGTATCTCACGCATTCCGAGGAACGTAGGATTACCATTCTGCCCACCCTCTGTCGTTCCATAACCGATGAAATGCTTCAATGTTGCTAGCGTAGCATAGGGATTTGAAAGGTTTCCACCGCCCAGTCCGCGTACCATTGCAGCCCCTATTTCGCCCGAAAGCGTAGGGTCTTCGCCCATCGTTTCTTCCACTCTGCTCCATCGAGGGTCACGACTCAGGTCGAGCACAGGGCCATAACTGATGTGTCCACCCTGCAAACGTATCTCCTTGGCAATCACCTTTCCGGCTGCTTCTATGAGCATCGGACTCCACGTGGCAGCCATTCCAAAACCCGTAGGGAATACAGTCGTGCCGATAGCCATGTGTCCATGGGGAGCCTCTTCTGCCAAAAATAGTGGAATACCAAGCCGTGATTTCTCCATCACATACTTCTGCATGGCATTGCCGGCCTTGGCAGCCAACTCCGGATTCAAGCCGTTTGAGAGTGATTTACGAGTCCAAGGGTCGGCACGATAGGTACCCCACAGCATGCCCACATGCTCTTGTCCCACTTCTTTTTCAAACAAGGCTGAAGGCACAACCTTCTTGCCTTGTATATCATAATAGTTCCAAGCCAGCGTACAACGCAACTGCCCTACTTTCTCTTCGAGTGTCATGCGCGACAGCAAATCGCTCACACGCACACTGATAGGTAGATTAGCTTGTTGATAAGGGAATTTCTTTTGGGCAGCCATAGCGTTCCCTGCCATGCAGAGCGACACCACGGCACAAAGTAGTCTGTCTCTATTTTTCATTTTTGTTAGGTTTACTTACAGAGTACGGAGCGTCTACCTGTTGCGTTCCACGTTGCTTGTTAGGAGTAGCCGACATCGTGAATCGGATATTACCACCATTCATTAAGTCGGCATGGCGCAGGTAGTTATGTGTGTAATTTTGCCCATTCAACAGCATAGAATTGATATAAGGCTCATGACTGTCGGCCTGAATTCTCATCGTTTTTCCATTTTCTAGGTGCAGTGTCATATCGGTAAAGTAGGGTGTACCGAGCACATACTCGTTGCTACCGGGGCATACCGGATAGAAGCCCATGGCCGAGAAGACATACCAAGCAGACGTCTGACCGTTGTCTTCGTCGCCACAATAGCCATCGGGAGCTGCTGTATAGAGTTTGTCCATAGTCGTGCGTACCCACTTCTGAGCCTTCCATGGCTGCCCACTATAGTTGTAGAGGTAAATCATGTGTTGGATGGGCTGGTTGCCATGTGCATAGTTTCCCATGTTCATAATCTGCATTTCGCGAATCTCATGAATTACCTGACCGTAGTAACTATCATCGAACACGGGTGGAAGATTGAACACAGAGTCCATCATTTCATTGAATATCTGCTTGCCACCCATGAGATTAATAAGTCCTTGAGGGTCGTGGAATACCGACCAAGTGTAGTGCCAACTGTTGCCTTCTGTGAATGCATCGCCCCACTTCAGAGGGTTGAAAGGCGACTGAAACTTACCGTTCTGCAAACGCCCACGCATCAATCGGCTCTCTCGGTCAAACACATTCCGATAGTTCATAGCACGCTGTCGGTACACTTTCAACTCGCGTTCCGACTTACCTAAAGCCTTACCCAGCTGATAGATACACCAGTCATCGTAAGCATACTCCAACGTACGAGCCACGTTCTCATTGATTTTCACGTCGTAAGGCACGTAACCCAACTTGTTATAATATTCCCAACCGAGTCGGCCGGTAGACGATACGGTGGGATGAACAGCTTGTGTCCCGTGTACAACTGCTTCCCAAAGGGTCTCCACATCGTATCCACGAAGCCCTTTCAAGTAAGCATCAGCCACCACCGAAGCGGAGTTGTTGCCCACCATACAACCACGATGACCGGGGCTGGCCCATTCCGGTAAGAAACCACTTTCTTTATAAGCATTCACCAATCCGGCCTGCATCTTCGTGCTTTGTGACGGATACATCAGGTTCAGCAAGGGGAAAAGGCTACGGAAGGTATCCCAGAAACCGGTGTCGGTAAACATATATCCGGGCAACACCTTGCCGTTATAAGGACTGTAGTGCACTGGTTTTCCATCACCATCCAACTCGTAAAAACTGCGTGGGAAGAGCAACGAACGATACAAACAAGAATAGAATGTGCGCAGATGGTCGGTAGACGACTCATCGCCAACCTCTATCCTACCCAGCATATCATTCCACTGCTGACGACCTTGTGCTTTCAGTTGCGCCATATTCTTACCGTCCAACTCACGTAGATTACGCTCGGCCTGCTTTTCACTGATAAACGACGAAGCCACGCGTACGCCTACTTTCTCGCCTCGTTTGGTACTAAATGTGACGATAGCACCAGCATGATTACAGCTAGCTTCGGTCTCTCCGTTCAACAACTCGCCATCCTTAGCGATGAGATATTGACTGATAGGATGGTCAAACACCATCACAAAGTAGTTCTTGAAATTATCGGGCACACCGCCACTGTTGCGGGTTGAGTAGCCTACTATCTTATTCTCGCTCGGTATCACGCGCACCTTCGACCCCTTATCAAAGGCATCGATGACCACGTTTGCCTGATCGGTAGCAGGGAAAGTGAACTCCATCAAAGCTGCACGCTCTGTCGGTGACAATTCGGCCGTCACGTCGTAATCGGCCAAATACACCTTATAAGCATAGGGAGTGGCCTCTTCCGACTTATGAGAGAACCAACTGGCGCGTTTCTCTTCGTCGAATATGGGATTGCCAACGGTAGGCATCAACGAGAACTGGCCGTAATCATTGATCCACGGACTGGGCTGATGTGTCTGCTTCAAACCACGGATTTGGTATGCCGTATAGCTGTATTGCCATCCATCACCCATCTTTCCGGTCTGCGGAGTCCAAAAGTTCATACCCCAAGGCATGGCTATAGCAGGATATGTATTACCTGTAGAAAGTTTGAATTCTGATTGTGTACCCACAAGTACACTCACATAATCGACAGCATTTTTTACTCCTACCGCATGTGAAGCAAAAGTAAACAACGCCGCGAAAATCGCTGCGATTATTCGTTTCATCTAATATTTAGGTTTGATTGATAATTGTTACTTGCAAAGATAATCATAAAAAATGAGAGTAAAAACGAATAGAGCGACAGAAAAACAAAGCAAAAACAAGGAATCGTAAGTGAAGAGATAAAGAAACTATCTTGGCTATCATAGATATACAACTCGTCTACTTGTCTGCTCGTTCACTTATCTGTCATCTGGCTGCAAAGGCTTGGCAGCGTCGCTGCCTCTGCCTTGCAACATTATTGTCTGCACTTTGCAGCATTGCTGTTTGGCTTTTGCAGCAAAACAGGCATGCTATATTTTGCCATGCCACAGGAATATATTACTTTTGTATAGTTACAATTTAACACGCCGATTTATGGCTTTTCTCGCTTTTATCAAGAAATGGACACTGCTCTGTGCCATCGTTTTTGGTTCTTTGGTCTACCTTTTGTTCTCCCAAGTTCCGATGCTCCAGCCCTTTGGGAACATCGTTGGACCACACTTGGTAGACGTCATGCCGATACTTATCTTCCTCATTCTGTACGTCACTTTCTGCAAGATAAGGATGGATGATTTTCGTCCTCACAAGTGGCATTTTTGGTTACAAGGCATCAGGACGGTCTTATCTGCATTGGTAGTATTGGCAATTCTCCACATCAAAGACCCAGAGCAAAAGATTTTATTCGAAGGAATTTTTATCTGCGTCATCTGTCCTACGGCCGCAGCTGCAGCCGTTATCACCGAGAAGCTAGGCGGTAGTATCGCTTCCATGACCGTTTATACCATCATAGCCAATTGCTTTACATCGGTTATTATACCGCTTTTCTTCCCTATGATAGAACGAGCTGCCAACATCACCTTTATGTTTGCCTTCTTCATGGTGCTGAAACGAGTGGTCATGGTACTTGTCGTTCCGCTGTGTTTGGCACTGCTTACACGCCGATATTTGCCCAAAGTAGCCGGTTGGTTCAAACGTCGTAAGAACTTGGCTTTCTATATTTGGAGTATCAACCTATCCATATTGATGGGCTTCACGCTCAAGACGATGCTTCACGCACAACTCTCTACCCACATGCTTCTGCTCATGTTGATACTTCCACTCTTCATCAGTCTGGCGCTCTTCGGTATCGGTAAGTTCGTCGGACACCAATATGGAGACAGCATCAGTGGCGGACAAGCACTCGGACAAAAGAACACTATCGTGGGAATATGGCTTACCATCACGTTCTTAAACCCCTTGGCGGTCATCGCGCCATGTGCCTACATGATATGGCAGAACATCATCAACACGTGGCAACTGTGGTATAAAGAAAAATACGGAATACTAAAATGGTAGATTATACAGGTATAGTCGGTCGGCAAATGCGGTGACAACGACTATACCAAATGGCCTTCATCGGCCCAAGCCAACATCTCTCGGTCGCCTCGGCTATCGCCATAAGCGGTAAGGTGAAAGGAGTTTCGGGCAGGCAACACGGCTTTCAGACGCTCTACTTTCTCTGCCCCGTAACAGTTTTTACTGCTAAAGAAGCCGGTCAACCGACCATCCTTAACCTCTATCTGCGTGCCTAATACCGTCACATCCAAGCCCTCTTCGGCCAAGAAAGGAGCTACCCAATTGTCCACACTCGCACTGACTACATACACATCGGCACCGTCTTGCAATGCCCGACGAAGGATATTAAGCATCGAAGGGCGCAAGACTTGTCGGCGCTCATGGGCGTATCGACGGCAGAGGCGGTCGAACTCGTCTAGCAAAACACCTCGAAAAAAATGGGCAAACACCTTCTGTTTCGCTTTATAATTAGGGTATAGATGTAGCTTCATCAACACCAATAGCGGACTATAAAGCAAAAATCCTAGTAGGAAACGGCCTGTTCCACAGGTGAAACGTATAAAATCGATGAGCGTATCTCGTGTGGTCAAAGTGCCATCAAAGTCGAAAGCGAAGATATGTTTCATGATTTATTGATTTTTAGAAGGAGTTATAGAATTAACAGGAGTTATGGAGTTAAAGTAGTTAAGCCAATAGCAAATAAACATATGACATAACTCCGTTGAGCAACACGAAACATAACTC
This sequence comes from Prevotella sp. C0026C3, assembly GCF_056590795.1. Taxonomy (NCBI): domain Bacteria; kingdom Pseudomonadati; phylum Bacteroidota; class Bacteroidia; order Bacteroidales; family Prevotellaceae; genus Prevotella; species Prevotella sp. C0026C3. The sequence goes on from NZ_JBWPWW010000010.1 coordinate 30,929, forward strand.
CCATTAACTCCATAACTCCTAATATATAATCACTAAGAAAAACAGTATCCATGCCACCACTATCAACTGCATGAAACGGTCGGCTAAAAGTATCTTTGTGGGGTCTCCACTCTTCTTATCGACCACCGTTACTTGAATATAGCGTAACAATCCCACCAATACGAGGATAGAAGTGAGATACAACGAGTCTGTTCCGAAACGCTCGGTAACTTCCGAACTCACTGTATACATGATGTAACAAACAAGTGTTACGGATGCTGTGATGGTGATAGCTTGGTTGATGAACGTGAGATTATAGCGACTGGTATTCTTGCGTGGAGCCTCTCCCGTCTCGTTCATACGCACGACATCGTCGCGTCGTTTAGCGAAACTCATGAACAAGGTGACCAAGAATGTCATCAAGACTATCCACTTACTCAACGCAACATCGGTAGCCATGCCACCGGCCAAAAGCCTCAATACGAAGCCAAAGGCCACGATGCACACATCAATGATGGCATATTGCTTGAGTCGGGCACAGTAGATGAGGTTCATCACCCAGTAAGCCAGCAACACACCACCAGTCTCGTAACGATGAGACGGGAGCAAAGCCACAAAGCCAAGACCAAGCAAAAACAGTATGCCCATAGTCATATAGGCCTGCGCGATAGACACTGCTCCCGACGCAATGGGGCGATGACACTTCACCGGATGGCGTCGGTCATCGGCCACATCATATATATCGTTGAAACAATAAATGGAAGAAGCGACCATACAATAAGCCAACACGGTGATGATACCGGGTATAAGGACATTTGGATGAAGCAGCTGACCACCGAAAAACAGGGGTAACAGCACGAAAAGATTCTTCGTCCACTGCTTCGGACGTATTAGTTTGAGGAGTTGTTTCATGGGCTTATAATATCATTTTTTCCAATTGTCGGGCTATCCACATAACAAGTTTGGCAAACAACCAAGCCACCGGCAGGGTGATAACGACGCATACTAAGAACGTCGGCCAATAGCTCCAACGAGCCGGAATATACGCTAATACGAAATGTCGATGTACAAGATAGGCTTCCAAACTCAATGCTCCGACAAAGCTAAAGAAGCGATTGAACCACGCAGGAGTGCGTCGGAAGACACGATTCAACAGCAAAATCGATGTAATAGTGAGCGGAATATAGAGCATACGCTCAATAAAAAGAGGGAACTTTCCATGCAAGTTCTGCTCCATAAAGATACTGGAGAAGAGCGTCATAGCAAATGTCAGGAGTATCATCCAAATGGATGCACCGTCCATCGTATCCTTTCTTCGCACGCTTTCTCCCATATTGATGCCGATGAAATAGATGGGAATGCGACTCCAAAATATCTCTAAATGCCCCACAGTAGCATGAATGGGTGTCACATATTGTACCAATACACACCACAATATCATCAATACGGGCAACCAACGATAGATGGGATGGCGTCGAATCAATTCCATGTAAGAGGGCGTAAAAAGGTAAAGCATCATGATGGCAGGGATATACCAAAAGGTTAACTCGTCGTGTAACCAGAAGTCCCAATTGATGGTGATGTCGCCAATGAGGTCTATCCATGCCGCAACATCGCCTCCATGGAAGCGCGGAATATAGTAGAGCGAAGCCGCAATGAGCCATGCCGGATAAATACGGAGAAACCTTCGCACCATGAAATGACGTACCGAGGGAGTGCGAGTCCACGAAAACCACAGCCCAATTCCACTCAAAAAGAGAAACATATCGACTCCTACATTGCCCATTCTGCGCAATCCGAAGAACATATCCCAACGAGGTAACCCCACATGAAAGAGGATAATAAAGAGCATGGCAGCCCCCATCAGTTCACCACGGAATCGACTGATGTTTGAAAGTTCTATATCTTTGAAGAGATCGTCTTTCAATTTGGTCAATGAACCAAGTCTCTTTTCGCTCATAAGTTTAAGGATTTGGGATACGTTTCAAGAGTTCGCGGAAGAGCCAAGCCATGCAAATAGAAGCCACAACATAAAGAAGCAAGCCTGTATAGATGTCGCCTTGCCGGCTGATAGGAATCAATATCTTACGAGTCAACGGATGGCATATGAACAGAGCTGCGCTAATAGAGCCCACCCAAACAAAATGATTGAAGATTAGAGGGAAACGTCCCAACAACTTCACCAAACCGATACTGAAGCTGCAAATAAACACCGGGACGAAGTACCATAGCTGATAATTGTAGCTAAAAAAGACGATGCAAAGTGCCGAAACCACCATCATCATGTCGTAAGCACGGTTACTAAGCGCACGACCATAGCGAGAATAGAGCACTCCAAGACCGAAAGGAAGCATTCCACCAATCATGTTATAACGCAAACGGTTGAGGGTTTCACCTCCCGAATCACAGAAAACCTGAAGCAACCAGCACACCATGATGGCACCAACCGTCCATGTCCAAGGTCTGCGATAGATGACAAAGCGGTAGAATATGTACAATTGCAACATCAAACCAAAAAACCAATAGGGGCCCGGCCAGATGATTTTATCAGGCGACGGTAACAGATTGTTGAACATACCCAGTTGTGCCACCACATCCATGAAAGCATAATGATGCGCTCCGGGAGTGATTTGGTCTACCAAAATAAAAGCTACAAAGCCCACAATCATCATCTTGAAGAGCTTCAAGAAGTGGGTACGAACAAAGTCGTATGGTCTTCCTGCCTCCTTTACGGCATACTTCTGCTCTAGTCCGTAAGCACTCAAAAAGAGGAAAACGGGTACTCCGTAATGGCCAAAAAACGACAAAATATGCACAGGCAACAGCCCATCGGGATGCACAAGTACCCGACTCAACCAGTCTACATTATGTTGAAAATACTGATATTCATTCTCCTGTACGATGTGTCTAAGCCAATGTGAGTAGTTATGCATCACGATAGCGATAATGGCAAGGCCTCGTAATGCGGAACATTCTGCCCGCGAAAGGAGCGGCGGGGTGGCTTGTGGAGATGTCATAGGCATCACTTTTTATTTCTTTTGAAGATAGTTCAACCTCAACAAATCATAGTCGGCGGTGTTCTTGAGGATACGTTTCCGCCCCTCATCGTATTGAGGACTCAACACATTATAGGCCGCTTGATAATACGGTGTATGGATTCCAGCCAAGTAAAGCAACAAATGTGGTAGCGCATCGGTCATGTACTTACGATTGCGGGCAGCTACTATCTCCCTGTAAATCTCCGGATGTTGATGGGCATAACGGGGTGAACAATAAATCCAAAAAGGTATCTCGAATTCGTATTTTGCCAACGGATAGTCAATGGCAGAACTGTGATTACGGCATATAAAACCGCGAGTTTCCTCGTAGCACTCTTCTCCATGATCGGGCATATAAATCACAATGGCATCGCGATTTTCAAACCGTTGGATGATTTGATCCACCACCGAATCGTTGTATAGCACCGCATTATCGTAAAAACTCAGCATCTTTCGCCTGTTATCATTGAGTTCCGGACGCTTGTCTTCATAGCTGCTTGCATAGAATTTCGTTTGGTTTCGCGGGAAACGATCACGATAATTAACATGCTGTCCTAGCAAGTGAAAGATGGTCAAGTTATATTTTTTATCCTGTTGACGTAGTCTATCATAATCTCTTAACAAGTCTTCGTCAAATCGATGGAGACTATCGTTGCGCGTATCAAACTGTGCTTTGCTCAACACTGGATTGTTTAAGAAGAAGCCACCACTAAAGTCGTAGACTGCCTCCTTGGCTTTCGGGAGGAACTGATTGGTGATAAACGTGACATGATAGCCGGCTTTTCTGAACAGTTCGGGGAAGAGTGGATAGTCGCACCACTCCCCTTTCTGCCCGATGACATGGGTAGAAAACACGTTCTTAAAGACGAAACTAGTGAGATTCCAACACGAGACAACATCGGTAAAAGGCACCAATCTGCCACTTTTCTCACGGGCAATCTGTCGCGGAGTGGTCGGCATGAAGTATCCATACTGCTGTGAATGATGTCTACCGAGGCTCTCACCGATAATCAACACGATCTCTGGAGAGCGATAAGAACAACTGTCCACCTGCACCTTATCAGCCGAAGCTATGAGCTTATCTATCTGTTGTGAGGCCAAAGAATTGGCATATACGCTAAAAACCAACCTCTGCATGGGGGTGAAAAGTACCGCGTGGTCTTTAGCCGTAAGTGTATGTTCCACATCACCGATGTTACTACCGGTCATCAATTCCACTGTAGCCACCTTGTTATGTGCACTCGTGATACCACCCCAAACTAGTAGAACGGTCGTCAATAAACCCATAACAGGGGCACCCCAAGGCATATTTGGCAATCCTTTAGCGGGATTATTAATGATTTCGCGAGTAAAAGTTTGCTTTACATAGCGACTCCACCACTTGCGACAAACCACCAAGATATGCACCAATATCAACAGCAATACCCACCCCACGCGACTAAACATCACGTCGGGAGAGAGTGTTGAAGTCAAGAATTCGCGTGCTTCGCGGCCGTTAGTCTCATCTACCAGCAACAGCATTGTGGGCGTAATGGTCGAGTCGTACTTCACAAAACAGTAGGTATCTACAAGAGTTACCGCATACATCACGACATAAAACACAGCCCTTGCCACCGCTCTGAACTTGCGAGGAAGCAGTGCCAACACCACACAAGCAGCATAAACTTCGAGCAACATTTCCAAATAGAGGTTATCATAGACCCTTGCCCAACTCGTATTAGGCAATGTGAGCCATGCGCTGAGAATTCCCAACGCATACATGAAAACAAAAAACAGCGCGTTCAAGCGAATCGGTAAGAAGACGACCTCAAACATTCGCCGTAGCAAGTTAACGATTTTCATCGGCTACCTATATTTAATATAGACATCTATTTGGATATTTCGAGTTTCTCGTCTCGTTTATTTGCGGAAACGTTCTGCTTGCTGACGTATCAGTTCGGCATCGTTGAAATAGTCTATACGCATAGCTTTACGCACCTCATCCATGGTCTTTGCTGCCACTTCACGAGCATCTTCCGAACCTTTTTTAAGGATGTCGTAGATGGCAGGAATATCTTGTTCAAACTCATGACGGCGCACCCGAATAGGCTCCAACATCTTATTGAGAATCTGATTCAGGAACTTCTTGCATTTCATATCTCCTAGTCCACCGCGTGTATAATGGTCTTTCAGTTCCTGAAGATTCTTATATTCCGGCCAAAACTCAGCGAAGTCATCATCGGTAGAAAATGCATCAAGATAAGTAAACACTGCATTTCCCTCCACTTTTCCGGGATCGTCGACACGTAAATGGTCAGGGTCAGTATACATCGAACGAATCTTCTGCCATACCGTGTCGGCATCATCGCTCAGATAGATACAGTTACCAAGGCTCTTACTCATCTTCTCTTTGCCGTCGGTACCTGGCAAACGGCGAGCCGTAGCATTCTCCGGCAGCATGATATTGGGTTCTACAAACACCTCAGAATAGGTCTGATTGAAGCGTCGAGCAATCTCGCGGGTCACTTCCAACATCGGTTCTTGGTCTTCACCAGCAGGAATCGTCGTGGCATTGAAAGCCAAAATATCAGCTGCCTGACTCACTGGATAACAGAAAAAGCCCAATGGTATGTTGGCTTCAAAGTTGCGCATCTTAATCTCTGTCTTCACCGTAGGATTGCGCTGAACGCGAGATACCGTGATGAGATTCATCAAATAAGTAGTCAATTCGGCCAATTCAGGTATCTGACTTTGTACATAGAGTGTACACTTATCGGGCGACAAACCTGCTGACAAATAATCCAATGCCACTTCAATCAAGTTTTGTCTAATCTTCTCTGGGTTATCGGCATTGTCCGTCAATGCCTGTACGTCGGCCATAAACACAAACATACGGTCGTAGTCTCCGGCTTCTTGAAGTTGCACACGACGACGCAATGAACCAATATAATGACCGAGGTGTAATTTTCCGGTGGGTCGGTCGCCCGTCAAAATAATTTTTCCCATTATCTATGCTTTATATTTTTCTCTTTGTCTATTCTGCAAAGATACGGCTAATTCAAATAAATCCCAAACATAACGAATAAAAAAGGGGCATACAAGATTCTACATCATCAGAATGCATCTGAATCTTACAATTGCAATAGGAGCCCTTAATCCTAGCCCCATACCATATAAACTAACATAAGCTAGACTAATTATAAGTATCCACAAATTTGGTGAACATCTAGATTCTTTGTAACTTTGAGGCTCTTCATTTATAATCATATACCTATTTAACATGAAACATAGCTTATTACTTACGCTTTTATCAGCCTGTTTCCTTACAGGCATGGCGCAGCAACGAGCAGACCGCCAATCGCTCAACGACCCCAATTCATTCTCTTTCATACTCATGGGCGACCCGCAAGGATATACCAAGTACGATGTCAATCAGCCGCTGTTTGAGCTTTGTACAGCATGGTGTGCCGACAATATAGACCATCTCAACACAAAGGCTGTACTCCTGACCGGCGATTTGGTGGAACAAAACGAGAATTATGTGCCCATTCCAAGGATAAGCAACCAAACGAGTAAACAGATGTGGGAGTGGGCTTCGCACTGCATGAAGCGTCTTGACAACCGCGTTCCCTACATTATCTCTACCGGAAACCATGAATATGGTTACGTAAGAGGAGACGAAGGATTCACCCATTTCCCAGAATATTTCCCCATGGAACGCAATTCCAAATGGAAAAACTGCGTGGTTGCCACCTATCCCAATCGCGAAGGTAAGGTATCACTCGAAGATGCTGCGTATGCTTTCCACGAGAAAACATGGGGAGACATCTTAGTGATTGCCTTAGAATGGGCACCACGCGATGAGGTATTAGAGTGGGCTAAGAAACTTGCAGCAGACAAAAAATACAAGGATTACAAAGTATTTGTAATCACACATTCATTCTTGAAAGGACGAACAGCCGAGCGAACAGCTAACGAGAATTACAAAATCAAGCCGGCAAACTACGGCAAGGATATATGGGAGAAGTTGATTTTCCCCTCATCCAATATTCGTCTTGTTATCTGTGGACATACCGGTCAACCGGGGTCATTTGAAGATAATGTAGCCTACCGATGCGATAAAAACACTGCAAACAAGTCGGTTCACCAGATGATGTTCAACGTACAATGCCTTGGTGGTGGTTGGGAAGGAAACGGAGGAGATGGATGGCTCCGCATATTAGAGTTCAACCCCGATGGAAAGACTATCAGTGTTAGAACCTATTCTCCATTATTCGGCATCTCGTCTACTACCAAACAATTTGCCCATCGCAAAGGAAAATGCGATGAATTCGACATAAAGATAGACTAAAAACAGATAATGCCACGCCCTCAACACGATACTTTCTACAGCGACATATATAGTATGGTAACGCAAATACCGGCAGGACGTGTCGTCACTTACGGCGAACTGGCACGTCTAGCCGGTTGGCCTCAACATGCTCGCATGGTGGGACGAGCACTTAGAGAAGTCCCTCCAGCCCTGCATTTACCTTGTCACAGAGTTGTCAATGCGGCCGGTCGAACGGCTCCGGGATGGGTCGAACAGCCTCAACTCTTGCGTTCCGAAGGTGTCGCTTTCAAATCTAACGGATGCGTAGATATGCGAGTCTCGGCATGGAAACCATTGGAATCATTCGTCTGAAGCGCCTCAACTACGTGTCACTAAGAGGGTACCTGAAAGAACATCAATAGCAAAAAGGACTCTTATATATCATACAAAGAAAATAGCGGAGGGCGTTTAACGTCCTCCGCTATTAATTATTTGAGCAGGTTCAACTTATGTTTAGGTTCCAGAATTTGATGTACTTTCACAGTGTTACCCTTTAGTTTGAGAGTAGCGCTATCTTTGATGTCGCGGCTGGAAGCACCCACCTTAAATGTATATACGCCCGAATCAGTTACCCAAGCATTTGGCTTCTCATTGAAAGAAGCCAACTCCAACTCACTTTATTTACTTTCCTTGAACCAATGACATGGTATCGCGAGCAATCACAATCTCCTCGTCTGTCGGGATCACGCAGACTGTAACCTTACTGTCGGGGGCAGAGATGATAGCCTCTTTACCACGTACATTGTTGGCTTCGGCATCCATCTTAACACCCAAGAATTCCAAACCTGAGCAAGACTGCAAACGAGTTCCAACTTGGTTTTCACCTACACCGGCTGTCCAAACGATGATGTCGACACCACCCATTGCTGCTGCATAAGCACCGATATACTTCTTAATACGATAGTCGTACATCTTCAAAGCCAACTGAGCACGCTCGTTTCCTTCCTTGGCAGCGCTTTCTATTTCGCGCATATCGCTAGAGATACCGGTGATACCGAGTACTCCGCTCTCTTTGTTTAAGAAATCGGCCATCTCTTGCGGCTTCTTTCCGAGCTTGTCCATGAGATAAGTTACAGCCGACGGATCAATATCGCCGGAGCGCGAACCCATCATCACACCTGCCAAAGGAGTAAGTCCCATAGAGGTATCTACGCACTCGCCATACTTCACAGCAGTTACACTCGCACCGTTACCGATATGGCATGTAATGATTTTCTGGGTCTTGATGTCGCGTCCCAAATACTCACACACACGCTGAGAAACGTAGCGGTGGCTAGTTCCATGGAAACCATAACGACGTACATGGTACTTCTCGTAGAGTTCGTAAGGCACGCCATACAAGTAAGCGTAGTCGGGCATGGTAGAATGGAATGCGTTGTCGAAGACGCAAACCTGCGGAGTTCCGGGCATCAAAGCGTCTACAGCGCGGAGTCCACGTAGGTGTCCAGCGTTGTGAACAGGTGCCAAATCGCACAGTTCTTCGATTTCCTCTTCCACCTTTTCGTCTACGATGACGCTCTGGCAGAACTTATCTCCCCCCTGCACGATGCGATGTCCGACAGCATCTATTTCCTTCAAATCCTTGATAGCACCTATTTCTGGGTCGAGCAAGCACTTGAATACGAAGTTCACGCCTTCCTTATGGTCGGGCATGTCATGCATAATCTTCTTCTTATCACCGCTAGGTAACGTTACTTTGATGAAAGCCTCGTCGAGACCGATACGCTCTACACCACCCTGAGCCAGCACGGCTTCGGTATCCATGTTGTACAACTTGTACTTGATAGAAGAGCTACCACAGTTCAATACTAAGATATTCATATACTCTACTTTTATTTGATTTAACGAGACTTTACGGCATCTTGTGCCTGACAAGCAGTGATGGCAACCATGTAATAAATGTCTTCTACAGAACAACCACGGCTCAAATCGTTCACCGGACGAGCAATACCTTGGAGGATTGGACCGATGGCGATGGCGTTACCCAAGCGCTGAACGAGTTTATAACCGATATTTCCAACTTCCAAGTTGGGCACTACGAGCACATTGGCATTGCCTGCAATAGCACTACCGGGAGCTTTCTTCTGACCTACGGAAGGTACCAAAGCAGCATCAGCCTGCAACTCTCCGTCGACTTTCAACTCCGGACAACGCTGCTTTACCAAGCGTGTTGCCTCAACCACCTTATCTACTACTTCGTGCTTAGCACTTCCCTTGGTAGAGAAACTCAGCATCGCTACACGTGCTTCTTCAAACCCTGCCACGCTTTGAGCGGTTGCTGCGGTACACACAGCTATCTGTGCGAGCTGGTCGGCATCGGGCATTGGCGTCACGGCCACATCTCCCATAACGATGACACCATCTTCTCCATACTGCTTCTGCTCTGTTACGAGTAGCATAGCACCACTGACACAGGTGATACCGGGAGCACATTTAATAATCTGTAGAGCCGGACGAAGGGTATCACCGGTCGTACTTAATGCACCGGAAATCTGTCCGTCGGCACCTTCGGTCTTGATAATCATACAGCCAAGATACAAAGGATTCTTCACCAACTCGCGTGCCTGCTCAATGGTCATACCTTTTTTCTTGCGTAGCTCTGCCAACTGTTCGGCATATTCTTCGCACTTGGGATTGTTCAACGGGTCAATGATGGTAGCCTTATCAATATGGGTTAAGTCCCATGCCTCGGCTAGTTTATGTATTTCATTGGGATTACCAATGAGGATGATGTTAGCGATGTCGTCGGCCAAAACACGGTCGGCTGCTCTCAAGGTGCGCTCTTCAGTGGCTTCAGGAAGCACAATACGTTGCTTATCTGCTTTTGCTCTGGCAACGATTTGTTGTAATAAATCCATAGTTTTATGTTATGATAATTCTATAATATGTTCTGTGGGATGGCGTCACACAGCCCGTTTTGCCACTCCCACTTTGCAAAATTAACAAAAATAAATGACACAGTATTTGTCTATCGGATAAAAAAACATAATTTTGTAAGAACGAAACTATCATTTCGATTACATGTTAAAATTCAAAGCTTTGACCACTGCCGACAAGCAGATTATTCAGGATTATACCCTCTTGGGGGAACGCCAAAACTGCGATTTGTCATTTGCCAACATCTTCAGTTGGCGATTTCTATATAACACCGAGTGGACAATCGTAGACGATTTCCTTGTTTTCAGATTTTATACAGGTCAGCATTTGGCCTATATGATGCCTATTCCACATGCTAAAATCGACGCCGATGGAAAACGGAAGGTAGAGATTTGCGATGAATGCTCGGCTCATGTGATTCGCGAAATACGCAACGATTCCATCGCTATGGGTCATCCTTTCTTGATGTTAGGAGTGTGTAACTTCTGCGTAGACATCATTGAAAATGCATTTCCAGATACATTCAGCATCACCCCCGACCGCGATTACTCTGATTATATCTATCTGCGAAGCAAGTTGATAACGCTTTCCGGCAAGAAATTACAGAGCAAACGAAACCACATCAACAAGTTTAAAAGTCTCTATCCCGACTACGAATATCGTGCACTCACCACCGACATGATACCTGAATGTCAACGACTGGCGGGTGAATGGCGAGCCGGCCAAGAGGATGATACCGAAGGACATAGCATCTATAGCGAGATGCGTTCGATGACAAGGGCGTTCGACCACTGGGACGAACTGGGCTTAATGGGCGGCACGATATGGGTAGATGACAAGTTGATAGCTTTCACTTACGGCACGCCTATCAACCAAACGACGTTCGATGTATGCGTAGAAAAGGCAGATACCAACTACGAGGGAGCTTTTACCATCATCAATCAAGAGTTTGCCAAACATATTCCAGAACAATATATCTATATCAATCGCGAAGAAGATATGGGCGACGAGGGACTCCGTAGAGCCAAACTGAGCTACAAACCGGATATTCTCTTGGAAAAGAACGTCATCATGGAAAAACGTCCACTGGCTCAGTTTGAAGACCAAGGTCGTATCAAGGAAGAAGTAATGAAGCTGTGGAAAGACACTTTCCACGACTCCGACGCGTTCATCAAACTCTATTTCGACCGCGTATATCGCCCCGAATACAACATTTGTTGCCAACTCGATTACCATGTTTCGGCCGCTCTACAAACCTTGCCTTACCCACTTCTCTATCACGGAACGGAGGCTAAGACGGCTTATATCAGCGGAGTGAGCGTGGAAGAGGAATCGCGAAAGCAAAATATCGGCAGCAACTTGATGGCTCAAGCCCACTTCAATCTGTTCCATCACGATGTAATCTTCGCCACATTGATACCTGCCGAGCCATGGCTCTACGACTGGTATGGCAAACAAGGCTACGCCCGTTGCATCACATGTAAGCCCAACCCGACCGATGCGGCAACTGTTTCTTTCGCTGAATACGACAAGCGTCAACGCGAGCGTACATGTACATTATTACATAGTGAAGAACAACTGGCCGTGGCACAAGAAGACATTCGACTGGCAGGCGAACACTACAAGCCAACCACAGAACCTATTCCCGGTATGCTACGCATCATCAATGCCAAACTGGCATTGCAATTATGGGCCGAGCAACATCCCGATGCCAAGTGCTCAATACGTGTCAAGCACGACCGAGACATACCGATGAATAATGCTTATTACATCATCGAGAATGGACAAGTAAGAAAGACCGATGAACCGGATTCAAACGCAACGGTTATGCGAATGGCTCAACTGGCAGAATTCATTTTTGCCGATGAAATGGCGGAAATGGAGCTTATGTTGAACTAAAATACCGAGAGCATCTTTACATCTCTTGTGTTAAGATGCTCTCCAATTCCTCTGCCGAGAGTCGAAGATGGAACTCTCCCTTGATAGCAACGGATATACGACCTGTCTCTTCAGACACGACTACGGCAATGGCATCGCTGCTTTGCGATATACCCATGGCCGCCCGGTGGCGCAATCCCAACTCCTTGGGAATATTCAAGTCGTGAGAAACAGGCAAGATGCACCCCGCAGCCTTGATGCGCTTCTTCGATATAATCATGGCACCATCGTGTAATGGCGAGTTCTTGAAAAATATATTCTCTATCAACTGTTGGTTGATATTAGCATCAATCTCATCGCCCGTAGCCACAATATCATCAAGAGGAGCCCCACGCTCTATCACCATGAGGGCACCAACCTTACCGCGCGACATGCTCATACAAGCCAAAACAATCGGAATTATCGACTCTTTATCTACCTTCGTCTCATCCCTGCTGGTAAAAAACTTAGTGATTCTCTTGAATCGTTGATGTGCTCCAAGGGTATAAAGAAACTTGCGTATCTCTTCTTGAAAGAGCACAATAAGTCCGATAACACCCACACTCACCAACTTATTGAGGATAGCTCCGAGCAGACGCATCTCTAATACCTGACTCACAAAAAGCCAAACGAGTACGAATACCATGATTCCGATGAACACATTCAGCGAACGGCTCTCCTTCATCAAGGTGTAGATATAGTAGAGTATCAGCGCTACTAGAAAGATGTCAATTACATCTTTTATTCCAAAGTCAAAGGGCATAAGACATATTTAGTTCATTTACAATTTTTACCGATTCCATCGCTGCTTTCACATCATGTACGCGTAAGATGCCGGCACCTTTCATGAGAGAAATCGTATTCAGCACCGTGGTACCGTTCAACGAGGTCAATGGTGTTCCACCTATCAATTTATAAATCATCGATTTACGCGATATTCCTACCAAAATCGGTAGTTCCAATACCTGTAACTTTTCTGCTTCTTGCATCAATTGATAGTTTTGTTGCAGCGTTTTCCCAAACCCATAACCGGGATCAAGGATAATATCTTTCACTCCAAAATCGCGTAATAGCTGTACTTCATCGGCGAAAGCTATCAACATTTCTTTCAATGTAGGCTTCACAGACATCAAGATATAAGGTACTTTCAACTCTCCAACAGTAGCAAACATACTCTCATCTTCGTGGATAGGTTGATTTACGATACCTGTCAATCCGCCTTCCGATACATCGTTGATAATGTCGGCTCCCCACTCTTCTACACACTTTCGCGCCACACGGGGGCGATAAGTGTCTACCGAAATAGGTAGTTCCGGACATTCGCGATGTACAATTTCCAATGCAAACTGTAGTCGACGCGCCTCCTCTTCTTCACTTACTTCCGATGCTCCGGGACGTGTAGAAAAAGCTCCTACATCCACGATGGAACCGCCCTCTTTTGCAATTTGTTGCACACGTTCGGCTATCTCAGCCTCGGTTTGTTTCCTGCTTCCTTCAAAAAAAGAATCAGGTGTGATGTTCACAATGCCCATCACTTTCGGCGTAGAAAGGTCCATGAGTTGACCACGTACATTGATTGTATAGTCCATGACAGCTTTTTTATTTGACTTTCGCAAGTTTATGCATAGCTTAGAATTGATTGGAGATAACGGAAAGTAACCGGAGATAACGGACATTTGTCCGATAACTCCTCCTAACTCCCTTTAACTCCCGATAACTCTAAAGTTGAGCATACATGCGAAACTTAAATCTTTTATATAACGACAAAAGTAAGAAAAAAGCACGAAAACAACAAAAATAATTCACTGCAAAGGCACTTCAGCGATACTGCGAAGCCCAAACAGCATTGCTGAAAAGCCGAGACAGCAATATTGCCGAGCCGCTGCAGAAACCTCTCCCCATCCCTCTCTCAAGGAGAGGGAGCCGCCGATAGACTATCATCATTACTTTTTAATCAGCGAAGTCTCTTTATCCGGCATACGCAACCTAATGGTATCGCACTTCCAAGTTTTTACTTTCCATATCAAACGTTGCATACAATGACGGTATTCTGCAGGATAATAGAGTGCGAGAGAATAGAGTTTACCACCTCGTTGAATACCATGTAAATAGTAACGATAATCTTTTAAATCCTCCATTTCGCCCTCACGAATGTATTCCAATCGCCGTTGATCGTCCGCATCAGACACCTTGCTTTCCAATATGACGTTCATTTCGTGGGCATGATAGCCAAAAGCCACAGAGCCATCCGTTCGCTCTTCGCGTACAAAGAAGGAAGGATACATAAAGGTATAACAATAATTAGAATCTACAAATTTAACCCATTTCACCGCATTCATACCTTCTCGAAATGCCTGAGGAAACGGTCTTCTATCACCTATGGGCATCAACCATTGCACCAATAGGCATATAACAACAAACAAAGTAAAGGCTATTAAAATCTTTTTCATTTGCAAATCACTAAGGAACTATTTGCAAATATAAGAATTTCCAATACAAATCACAGGACGAGCCTGTATTAAAAATCAGGAAACAAACTTAATAATAGTTCCCTATCAAAACAAATAAGGGTGATGGACATCCACGTACCATCACCCTTATTTATTTAATCTTTATCTTTATAAATCACATTGTTTGCACCACTTGTGATTTTTAGAGCTTCCGGATGTTCCTTGATGAAGCTATCAATATGTCGAACTCGCTTATCTTCCAATATTTCATCGACTGCTATCAAGATACCGGTCTCTTCCACATCACCGAATCCATAATTGATAGCAGTGCCGAATAACTTCATTGTCGGACTGAGATTCATATAAGCATTTACCAATGGAGGAATATTATAACCTAACTTGCGAATCTCGCGATTCAATATTCTATAATCTGCACGGAAATCAGTTTCTGTGAATATTGCCTTTAGTTCTTCATCAGAAGTCTCTATTTTGAGCGGTTTCATCGGTAATATGAGACGCTCTTTATCATCGAAATGCTTCTTCAAGAAGTAAAGTATCATATCGCGACCACGACGGATATAAGAAGGATACATCGTCATCTTACCGAAGAAATATTTCAGTTTGGGATTGATAACCGTCAACGCGCCTAGCCCATCCCACAGATTATCGAGTGCAAAAATAGATTTCGTGTTCGTACGAACATTCTGATATTCAAGCGAAACAAACGATCGTCCTAGCTCAACCGTGTACGGCATATAGTTTTTGATGAACTCATCAGAGAAGTGGAACATATGACTTGTGGCCAAAGCCGGTTGCCCATTATCGTTCAATTTCCAGTCAGCCCCATACTGATAACGGTATCCTCCGATAATCTCATCGGCATCGGGATTCCACACGATCAACTGTTTGTAGCAATTATCGCCTACATCAAACTCATCGATATCCATCGACTTACCCGTTCCACCACCTGCAGTACGGAAAGCAATTTCACGTAATCGCCCTATCTCGCGCATTACATAAGGAGAGTCGTTGCCCGTAACAATGTAGATTTCATTGTGACTCTTATTGGTCATACGGAGCTGCTTGTCGGGCGTTAATTCGCTCTTGAGCAACTCTTTACTGACAGGCTGGATAATCTCTTCTTCCATTTGCTCTTATTTGGTCTTTATTATAGTTCATAAACACGGTCTTCGACAAATTTCGCCCATTCCATCGAAGATTTGCTTTTATCAAAAGTTTGCCAAGGAATAGGTTTTCCTATAGCTACCCGAAAAGTCTTATGCACATTCTTGTACATCTCGTCGACCAAAAACAACATGGCTACATTGAATTTCAATCCGAGCGCTTTACAGGTATTAGCAATGCGATAAAACTTTTCAGAATTTTGTCCACCGAAGTGAATAGGCACTACATCTCGCTGATATTCCACACTCTTTGAGATGAATGTTTTTTTCCACGGGATGTCGTGTATCTGCCCATCTATCTTGCGACTACAAAGTCCTGCAGGAAACATCAACATGTGATTATCGCTTTGGAAACCCGCTTCTACCATCGCGGGAAAGTTGCGACTCTGACCTCCTGTCTTATTAATACCAATGCTTACAGGCTTCAATCCCGGCAGATTGAGCAGCAAATCGTTTACCAAATAGCGGAAACGACCATCATAATGCCGCCCGATGATAGAACCTAATGCTACCCCATCGGCACCTCCCAAGGGATGGTTGGATACGAAAGTGTAGAGTTTTCCATCGTCTTTATCGGGTAAGTTCTCCACGCCAACGATGTCGAGTGTCATATCAAGATACCGAACACATTCTTCAAGCCACTCGGTTCCCACTTTATCCCGGCTTTCCCAAAGATAACGGTTTACCTCGTCTTGATGAACAATGTGCTTGAGCCACGAAACAACAAAGCCGGGAACATACTTAACCTTTGCTCCCATCTTGCTTTTCAGAATATCATCAATATCGATAGTATTCTCTATACTTTCACTCATTCAACTAACACTAACTACATGCAAAAATAACATAAGTTTTTTAAATAAGTTACATTTAGTCTGTTTTTTATTATTATTTTTTGACGAATGTAAGATGTACGACATCACCACACACAAAAAGCTAAGCATTAACAGCAAAGTAAGCGCCTTTTCACCTATGGAGAATGGTGTTTTCAACCACAAAAAATCAAAGCTTTCAAAGCGCGTCACTACAGCATTAAAAACAAAAAACGAGAGTTTAAAAAAGATTTGTGGGGAAAAGTGGAGAATAATGGGGAATTTTATGTATCTTTGATGCGAAATTTCATATTATATAAGAACGCATGCGCTTTTTAGGTAACATAGAGGCTAAAACCGACGCCAAAGGCAGAGCTTTTCTGCCGGCTACATTCCGCAAGGTGCTTCAAGCATCGGGCGAAGAAAGCCTCATTATGCGCAAAGATGTATTCCAGCCCTGCTTGGTATTGTATCCAGAATCTGTTTGGAACGCACAACTTGACTTCTTACGTCAACGTTTAAACCGCTGGAACGCGAAAGACCAGCAAATCTTTAGACAGTTCGTATCCGACGTAGAGATACTGACGCTCGATGGGAATGGGCGTTTTCTGATTCCAAAACGGTATCTGAAGTTGGCCGATATTGAGCAAGAAATCAAGTTTATCGGCATGGATGATACCATCGAAATATGGAGTAGACGCGCTGACGACAGGCCTTTTATGAACAGCGAAGAGTTTGGAAAAGCGCTGGAAGCTATGGGAAAAGAAGAATAAAGATACAAAATACCACCCATAGCAATTTTCTCCGGTTCTCTCACCAAAAGAGATAGCAAAGGACATAAGAAACAAATATATGGCAAAAACCAAATATCATCAAACAAGATCAACAACCAATAACACCCCTTCCTCCTTGGGAGAAAGAGAGGGAGAGGTGTTATATCACACCCCTGTATTGCTCCATCCCAGCATCGATGGGCTAAACATTCACGATGGCGGGGTGTATGTTGATGTTACATTTGGCGGTGGTGGTCATAGCAGAGAGATTCTTTCGCGATTGCCACAAGATGCTCATTTATACAGTTTCGACCAAGATGCCGATGCCGAGCAAAACATCTACCAGTCAGAAGATGGGAATGAGGCACAAGCTATAAGATTCACCGACGACCCACGATTCACCTTTGTACGTTCCAACTTCAGATATTTGAAGAACTGGATGCGCTATTATGGTGTGGAACATATAAACGGACTACTAGCCGACTTGGGCGTTTCGAGTCACCACTTCGACGATGAGACTCGCGGATTCTCATTCCGTTTCGACGGCCCGCTCGATATGCGAATGAACAAAAGAGCTGGTATGACGGCCGCAGACATTGTAAATGACTACCCGGAAGAGAAGTTGGCTGATATCTTCTATTTGTATGGCGAATTGAAAAGCTCGTATCGTATCGCCTCAGCCATCGTCAAGAGCAGAGCTACGAAACGCATTGATACAACACAAGATTTTCTAGCCGTGATGGAACCCTTGTTCAAACGCGAACGTGAAAAGAAAGATATGGCACGCTTGTTTCAAGCCCTACGCATAGAAGTGAATCACGAAATGGATGCACTCAAAGAAATGTTGACAGCCGCAAGCGAACTGCTATGCGAAGGTGGAAGACTGTCGGTCATTACCTATCACAGTTTGGAAGACCGTATCGTAAAAAACTTTATGAAGGCCGGGAACGTAGAGGGGAAAATTATACAAGACTTCTATGGCCGCATAGAGACACCTTTCACACTCGTCAACAACAAAGTGATAGTACCCGACAACAATGAACAAACAGTTAACCCACGTAGTCGTAGCGCCAAATTAAGAATTGCTGCAAAGAGATGAACAAGACAGAACAAGACATAGACATAAAGAAGAAAGAAGCTATAGAGAATACCGATACAGGTTTATCTCTTAAAGAAACCATTGAGGAGCAGGCCAATGAAGACGAAGCTCCCCACTCTTCCGACTTCACACTGCGCAAAGTGTTGGGTGGCGACATATTGACTACACAAGCCATTCGACGCCAAATATGGGTATTTCTGCTTATCACTTTCTTTGCCATCGTGTACACAGCAAATCGCTACAGTGTACAGAAAGACCTGATAGAGATAGACCGTTTGAACAAACAACTGCAAGATACGAAGTATAAAGCCTTATCGAGCAGCAGTAATCTGACGGAACTTTGTCGCGAAAGTCATGTACTGGAGATGCTCAAAAACAGCAACGACAGCACACTAAAGATAGCTAGCCAACCCCCATATATCATCAATGTGCCCGACGGGAAATAAGTGATTCATGAGTAAATTTGAATATAAGAAGATAATGCCTCGCTACAGTGCCATCGCCATCGTGATGACATTGATAGCTCTTGCGGTGATTGGGAAGACGCTATACCTCATGACTGCGAAGCGAGACTACTGGATGCGGGTGGCCGAACGCGTCAAAAAAGACAGTGTAAGCGTGAAGCCTGTCAGAGGAAACATCCTAAGTTGCGACGGTCAACTGATGGCTAGTTCGCTTCCGGAATTCAAGATTTACATGGATTTCAAGGCACTAAGCGACGCCGGTAATGATTCACTGTGGGATGAAAAAGAGGATTCTATCTGCCAAGGATTAGCTGCTATCTTCTCCGAAAAACCTGCATCGGCATTCAAACGCGAGTTGGCTGAAGGCAGAAGCAAGCAGAGTAGGAACTGGCCGATATGGAGTAAGCGCATTGACTACAACACTTTTACCGAGGTGAAAGCTCTCCCTGTATTCAAACTTACATCTTATAAAGGTGGATTCCATTACGAAGAATTCAACGCTAGAAAGCGGGCTTTTGGTTCTTTGGCAGGCCGTACCATCGGTACGATGTTTGGTGCTAAAGATACCGCGCGATTTGGATTGGAACTCTCTTATGACTCCATCCTACGTGGAACAAACGGTATCATCCACCGTCGCAAGGTGCTTAACAAGTTCCTTGACATCATGGACACACCTCCAATAGATGGTGCCGACATCGTAACAACCATCGATGTGAGTATGCAAGACTTGGCCGAACGCGCCTTACTCGACGAGTTGAAGTTCATCAATGCCAATGTCGGTGTAGCCATCGTAATGGAAGTAGCTACCGGCGACATCAAAGCTATCGTGAACATGGAGAAATGTGTGGATGGCGAATACCGCGAAATACACAACCATGCAGTGAGCGATTTGCTCGAACCCGGTTCTGTTTTCAAGCCCGCTTCCATCATGGTAGCTCTCGAAGACGGCATGGTAGACACCTCATATACCGTAGAGACGGCCGGCGGAGTGTGGCCTATGTACGGCAGAGAGATGAAAGACCATAACTGGCGACGCGGCGGTTACGGGCTCATCACACTTCCCCAAACACTGATGTACAGTTCAAACATCGGTGTAAGTCGCATTATTGACGACCATTACCATAACAATCCGGAAAAGTTTATACGTGGAATATACCGTACAGGACTTGCCGACAATCTGCATATACCGCTTGTCGGTGCCACCACGGCACGTATACGAATGCCTAAAAAGAACAGCCGTGGACAGTATACCAACTGGAGTAAAACCTCATTGCCATGGATGAGCATCGGTTACGAAACGCAGATACCGCCTATTTCGACCCTTACATTCTATAATACGATAGCTAACAACGGTCGAATGATGCGTCCGCGATTCGTCAAACAAGTCGTAAAAAATGGCGAAGTCATCATGGATTTCCCACCACAAGTGATGCGTCCACGTATTTGTAGCGACAAGACCTTGCACGAAATACAGACTATATTGGATCACGTTGTGAGTCAAGGACTAGGTAAGAAAGCCGGTTCGCCATCTTTCAGAGTGGCAGGTAAGACTGGTACGGCACAAATTTCGCAAGGTGCAGGAGGCTATAAGACCGGTCAAACCAACTATCTGTTGAGCTTCGCAGGCTACTTCCCCGACGATGCACCGCGCTATAGTTGCATCGTTTGCATCCAAAAGAGTGGCCTACCGGCATCGGGTGGCGGCATGAGCGGAGTAGTATTCCACGATATTGCAGAAGGTATTATGGCTCAAAGTCTGAAACTTCACGTGACGGACGCACGCGATTCGGCCTCCATCTTCGTCCCCGATGTAAAGGCAGGCAATATATTGGCCGCTGATTATGTGCTGTCTCATCTAGGCATTAGCGCCAATAAAGGATGGGGAGGATCGTATGCTGACGGGAATCCTATATGGGGAAAGGCTCGTATTCAAAGCAAGAACAGTGTGAATTTGACACGCGAGAAGACCTACGGACATCGCGTTATACCCGACGTACACAACATGGGAGCCCGCGATGCGGTATTCTTATTGGAGAGCAGAGGGGTGAAAACCTACCTCACCGGACGCGGAAAAGTAGTGAAACAATCACTCGAGCCCGGTCACAAGATAGCCAAGAAAGAAAAAATTGTACTGACTTTAGAGTGAATATAAATATAAGGTGAGAGACAGAAACCAAAACATCTGCACACTCATCTACAATGATAAGAAAGATAATGAAACTAACAGAATTACTGAAAAACGTCAAGCCTATCCGCTTGGAAGGCAATGCCGACGTTGACATCACAGGAGTAAACATCGACTCACGACGCATTGCAAAGGGTCATTTGTTCGTTGCAATGAGGGGCACACAGGTCGACGGACACAAGTTTATACCCAAAGCCATTGAGCTAGGGGCAGTTGCCGTGCTCTGCGAAGACATGCCCGAACAACCCACCGAAGGCATCACTTATGTGCAAGTGGAATCTACCGAAGATGCAGTAGGCAAAGTAGCGACCTTATTTTACGGCAATCCTTCGCACAAACTGAAGCTCGTCGGTGTCACCGGAACAAACGGGAAAACCACCATAGCCACCTTATTATATAATATGTTTCGTAAGTTAGGCTATAAATGTGGGCTTCTCTCGACCGTTTGTAACTACATAGAAGACGAGGCAATTCCTACAGATCATACCACTCCCGACCCCATTGAGCTGAACATGTTGCTCGGTAAAATGGTCGAAGCCGGCTGTGAATATGCATTCATGGAGTGCTCTTCTCACGCCATTGCACAGAAACGTATCGGAGGATTGAAGTTCACTGGCGGCCTATTCACCAACCTTACACGCGACCATTTGGACTATCACAAGACTTTCGAAAACTATCGTGATGCCAAGAAAGCATTCTTCGATGGTCTCGGTAAAGACGCTTTTGCCATTACCAATGCCGATGATAAGAACGGCATGGTGATGGTTCAAAACACCAAAGCGGCTATCAAAACCTACAGCACGCGCAGCATGACCGACTTCAGAGCGCGTATCTTAGAGTGCCACTTCGAAGGAATGTATCTCGAAATCGACGGCCGTGAAGTAGGCGTACAGTTCATTGGCAAATTCAACGTGAGCAATCTGTTGGCCGTTTATGGCGCCGCCGTCATGCTAGGACAAAAACCTGAAGACGTATTGGTGGTCATGAGCACACTCCATAGCGTTAGCGGTCGTCTCGAACCCATCCATTCTCCCGAAGGATTTACGGCCATCGTAGACTATGCCCATACCCCCGATGCCCTCGAGAATGTACTCAACGCCATCCACGAAGTGCTCAATGGAAAGGGACAAGTGATTACCGTTTGCGGTGCAGGTGGTAACCGTGATAAGGGCAAACGTCCACTAATGGCGCAAGAAGCTGCGAAACAAAGCGACAAGGTCATCATTACAAGCGACAACCCTCGCTTTGAAGAGCCACAGGATATCATCAACGACATGCTCGCCGGACTTAATAATCAACAACTCAAGAAAGTTGTCAGCATCGTAGACCGGAAAGAAGCCATCCGCACAGCATGCATGATGGCGAAAAAAGGCGATGTGATTCTCATTGCCGGAAAAGGTCACGAAGACTATCAAGACATCAAGGGCGTAAAGCACCACTTCGATGATCGCGAGATTGTAAAAGAGATTTTCAACAATTAATAAAAACGATTAGCCCCATTAGACCAATAGGACTAAGTATCAACCCAAGAAACAATACACTATGCTATACTATCTTTTCAGATTTCTAGAAGAATATGGTATCTCCGGTTCACACCTCTGGGGCTACATCTCTTTCCGTGCCTTACTGGCTCTCATATTCTCTTTGGCCATCTCAGCATGGTTCGGTGAGAAGTTCATTGCTTACCTGAAGAAGAAGCAAATCACCGAGACCCAGCGAGATGCAAGCATCGACCCGTTCGGCACCAAGAAAATTGGTGTTCCCTCAATGGGCGGTATCATCATCATTGTTGCCATACTTATCCCCGTATTATTACTCGGTCGACTCCGCAACATCTACCTCATCTTGATGATTATCACCACCCTTTGGCTCGGTTTCCTCGGTGGAATGGACGATTTTATCAAGATTTTCCATCGCAACAAAGAGGGTCTCAAAGGTAGATACAAGATTATCGGACAGATTGGTATAGGCCTTATCGTAGGATTGGTATTATGGATGTCGCCCGACGTCAAGGTCAATGAGAATATCGCAATAAAGAAACAAGGACAGGAAATCGTGGTCAAACACCGTGCCGACAGTCGTAAATCGCTCAAGACCACCATTCCTTTCTTCAAGGGACACAACCTCGACTATTCACGTATCATGAGCTTTTGCGGTCAATATAAAACTGCAGCCGGCTGGATACTCTTTGTCATTATGACTATTTTAGTGGTCACGGCCGTGTCCAATGGAGCTAACTTGAACGATGGAATGGACGGAATGTGCGCCGGCAACTCGGCCATCATAGGCGTCGCACTGGGTATCTTAGCCTATGTGAGCAGTCATATCGAGTTTGCCTCCTACCTCAATATCATGTATATTCCCGGCTCCCAAGAGTTGGTGGTATTCATGTGTGCTTTCGTCGGAGCACTCATCGGATTTCTTTGGTATAACGCTTATCCGGCTCAAGTATTCATGGGCGACACCGGTTCACTCACCATTGGAGGTATCATCGGAGTTGGTGCCATCATCATACACAAGGAGTTATTGCTGCCTATCTTGTGCGGAATATTCTTTGTTGAGAGCCTCAGCGTCATTATACAGGTGTACTATTTCAAGTTAGGTAAGCGTAAGGGTATCAAGCAGCGCGTCTTCAAGCGCACGCCGATACACGACAACTTCCGCACCACCGACGACCAACTAGACCCTGAATGCCGCTACCTCATCTCGCGACCACATGGTGCCAAGCACGAGGCCAAGATTACAATACGCTTTTGGATTATCACTATTATCCTCGCAGCATTGACTATTATCACATTAAAAATCAGGTAACAATCCACTAGACTCAACAGTCTAAGCAGACTAATAAGTATTAGCAACATGAGCAGAATCGTAGTTTTAGGAGCAGGAGAAAGCGGCGCAGGAGCAGCCGTACTAGCTAAGAAAGAAGGATTCGACGTATTTGTATCGGATATGTCGGCCATCAAAGACCGATATAAGAAGATGCTCGACGACCACGGAATAGAGTGGGAAGAGGGCCGACACACCGAAGAGAAGATACTCAATGCCGACGAAATCATCAAGAGTCCGGGTATTCCGAAGGAAGCACCCATGATTCAGAAGATTCTCAAGCAGGGCATTCACATCATCAGCGAGATTGAATTTGCCGGTCGTTACACCCAATCCAGAATGGTATGTATCACCGGTAGCAACGGCAAAACCACCACCACGTCGCTCATCTACCATATTTTCAAGACAGCAGGTTACGATGCTGGACTGGCAGGAAACATCGGTAAGAGTCTGGCTTTGCAGGTAGCCGAAGACCCACACGAATATTATATCATCGAATTGAGTAGTTTCCAACTCGACGATATGTACAATTTCCGTGCCAACATCGCCATCTTGCTCAACATCACACCCGACCATTTGGATCGCTACGAGTTCAATATGCAAAACTATGTAGACGCCAAGATGCGCATATTGCAAAACCAAACCGAGGAAGACAGCTTCATCTTCTGGGGCGACGATCCCATCATTAAGCGCGAACTAGAGAAATACGACATCAAAGCCGTGTTGTGTCCGTTCTCCGAGATCAAGGAGAAAGGCTCTATCGGATATATCGAAGAGGGACAATACAAGATAGAATATCCCACTCCGTTCAACATGGAACAAGAGGAACTATCGCTCACCGGCAAGCATAACATATACAATAGTTTGGCCGCCGGCATCGCTACCAACATCGCAGGTATCAAGAAAGAGATTATCAGAAAGAGCCTGAGCGACTTCCCCGGCGTCGAGCATCGCTTGGAAAAGGTTTGTAAGGTGCGTGGCGTACAGTATATCAACGACTCCAAGGCCACCAACGTAGATGCTTGTTGGTACGCACTTGAGAGCATGAAGACACCTACCGTACTCATCATCGGAGGCAAAGACAAGGGTAACGATTACGACCAAATCAAGGCATTAGTAAAACAAAAATGCCGTGCCGTAGTCTATCTAGGTGCCGACAATCAAAAACTCCACGACAACTTCGACACCCTCGGAGTAGAGATTCGCGACACCCACAGCATGAAAGACTGCGTAGCTGCCTGCTACGAACTGGCTCAACCGGGCGACACCGTACTCTTAAGTCCCTGCTGTGCAAGCTTCGATTTGTTCAAGAACATGGAAGACCGAGGCAAACAATTCAAGACATTGGTAAGAAATCTATAAATGGATAAGAAACTAGCAAACATCTTCAAAGGAGACAAGGTGATATGGATGATATTTTTCTTCCTCTGTGTCATCAGTGTCGTCGAGGTGTTCTCGGCGTCCTCTTCGCTCACATACAAGGGCGGAAGTTACTGGACTCCGATGATTAAACACTTGGGCATCCTGTTGATGGGTATCTTTTTCATGGTCGTTACCCTCAACATCAAATGCAAATATTTCAAGATTCTGACTCCTTTCCTTTTAGGTATTTCGCTCATCACACTGCTATGGGTGATTATAGCCGGGCAGTCTACCAATGGTGCCCAACGCTGGATAGGATTCCTCGGCATGCAGTTCCAACCTTCAGAGATAGCCAAGGGAGCACTCATACTGGCCACGGCTCAGATACTTAGTGCCATGCAAACACCCACAGGAGCCGATAAAAACGCGTTCAAATACATTCTCATCGTGTGTGCATTCATCGTCCCGCTCATCATGGTCGAGAATCTTTCCACAGCTGCACTCATCTGTCTAGTCATCTTCATGATGATGGTCATAGGACGCATACCCATGCCACAGCTAGGCAAACTGCTAGGTGTCGTGGCGTTGGCAATAGTCGGTGTCTTCACACTGGTGATGTTATTGGGTCATGCCAAGAACACCGAGAACACGAAGAAGAACCTCACCGAGGAGGTAGAAACGGCAGAGACAGAGAAGACCGCCCCCGGAATGCTAGGCAAAGTGTTCCACCGTGCCGATACTTGGAAGTCGCGTATCATGAAGTTCTCCGACAACAAAGAAATTAAGCCGAGCGAAGTAGATCTTGACAAAGACGCACAGGTAGCGCATGCCAACATCGCCATAGCCTCGTCAAATGTCATCGGTAAGGGCCCCGGAAATTCTGAAGAGCGCGACTTTCTGTCGCAGGCTTTCTCCGATTTCATCTACGCTATCATCATCGAAGAGATGGGTATCACGGGAGCTATCTTTGTAGCTGCACTCTATATCTTCCTGCTCTTCCGTACAGGTTACATCGCCAACCGGTGCGAGAACAACTTCCCTGCTTTCCTAGCAATGGGATTAGCACTGCTTTTAGTGAGCCAAGCGCTCTTTAATATGTGCGTGGCCGTAGGACTAGCCCCTGTTACCGGGCAACCGTTACCGCTGGTTAGCAAGGGTGGAACGTCGTCTATTATCAACTGTATCTACGTGGGTGCCATCCTCAGTGTGAGCCGTTCGGCCACCAAGAAGAAAGGAATTATCGACGAAAACAATGTCGCTAAGGCTACACAAATGGCTTGACCACAGACTGTAGGAATCTACATGGAATTGCTGCAATGCAAGAGCAACACTGCTGTTCGGCCTATGCAGCATCGCTGAAAAGCCCATGCAACATTACTGACAAGCCCTTGCAGTAACCCGCGAAAACCACGGTCAAAAGGCCAATATATAAAAAATATTAGGGCACTAAGGCTCATCCTAATAAAAAAAGAACAAAAGCGGAGAATCATAAAAAAAATGATTACTTTTGCAATATAGCTCATAAAGCTTCGCAAGTTTGCTCAGCTTTTGAAATTATTGGGAGTTAATCGCCTTTTGGGGGCGATGGAGTAATAAGGGAAGTTAATAGACAGATGTCGGCTAACTTCTAGTCTCAAAGAGACTTCTACTCCAGCTTACTCCTATTTACTTCTAAGTTAGAGAAACTTTAACATCGTATATTAAGAAAGAATGGATAAAGAATTAAGGGTTATCATCAGCGGTGGCGGCACCGGAGGACACATCTTCCCGGCTGTTTCCATAGCCAATGCCATCAAAGCAAAGTATCCCGAAGCAAAGATATTGTTCGTGGGTGCGCAGGGCAGAATGGAGATGCAGCGCGTTCCGGCAGCCGGATATGA
Organism: Prevotella sp. C0026C3; assembly: GCF_056590795.1. Lineage (NCBI taxonomy): Bacteria > Pseudomonadati > Bacteroidota > Bacteroidia > Bacteroidales > Prevotellaceae > Prevotella > Prevotella sp. C0026C3. The sequence goes on from NZ_JBWPWW010000010.1 coordinate 58,126, forward strand.
AATCAAAGGACTGCCCATCTGCGGATTCGACCGTAAACATCTATTCAAGAACTTTGCCGTACTCTACAAGATATGGAAGAGTCAACGCATGGCCAAACGCATCATACGCGACTTCAAACCGATGGTGGCTGTAGGCGTTGGGGGCTATGCCAGTGGTCCTACGTTGAATGTTTGTGCCAACAAGGGTATTCCCTGCCTCATCCAAGAGCAGAACTCTTATGCCGGCGTCACCAACAAATTACTAGCTAAAAAGGCCGACAAGATATGCGTGGCTTACGATGGAATGGAACGTTTCTTCCCTGTCGAGAAGATTATCAAGACCGGTAACCCGGTTCGCCAGAACGTATTAGAATCTCCGATGAGTCAAGCAGAAGCTCGCCAGTCATTCGGATTGGAGCCCGACCGTAAAACTATCCTCTTCATTGGTGGCAGTTTGGGAGCGAGAAACATCAACAATAGCATTCTCCAACACCTCGACATGGTGAAAGAGAGCGATGTACAAATCATCTTGCAAACAGGTAAAGTGTACCACAAAGCCATCTGCGAGCAACTGGAAGGAAACAAGAAACCGGCACTATTGCACGTCACCGACTTCATCAGCGACATGGGAGCAGCCTACAAGGCGGCCGACTTGGTTGTCAGCCGTGCCGGTGCAAGCAGTATATCCGAGTTCTGCCTCATCGGCAAACCGGTCATCTTGGTACCTTCACCCAATGTGGCTGAAGACCATCAGACACAAAACGCCATGGCGCTCGTGAACCGTAACGCAGCTATTTTCGTAAAAGACAGCGAGGCAACCGACGTTCTTTTAAAGACAGCCATCAATGCAGTACGCGATGACGAAAAACTAACTTCACTCGAAGCAAACATCAAACAAATGGGATTACAGAACTCTGCCGACACCATCGCCGACGAAGTGGTGGCATTAGCATGGGGAAAGAAGTAATCCGATATAGAGAAACAAGACATTGAAACCATAGTATGGAACTGAAAGATATCAAAGCAGTATATTTCGTTGGAGCCGGCGGAATCGGCATGAGTGCTATTGCTCGCTACTTCATCAACAAAGGATTGGTAGTTGCCGGATACGACAAAACTCCGTCGGAACTCACACGCCGTCTTGAGAAAGAGGGCATGCTCATCCATTACGAAGAGAATATAGACGAGATTCCTCACGCATGTAAGAAGCCCGAATCTACGTTGGTCATTTTCACACCGGCCATCCCTGAATCACACAAGGAGCTTGCTTACTTCCGTGCAAACGGATTTGAAGTACAAAAGCGTGCACAAGTATTGGGCACACTTACCCACAGTCATAAAGGATTGTGCGTAGCCGGCACACACGGAAAGACTACTACGTCGACCATGTGTGCCCATATCATCCACCAGAGCCACGTGGATTGCAATGCGTTCTTGGGCGGTATATCCAAAAACTACGGCACCAATTATATCCTCTCCGACAGCGAATACGTTGTGATAGAGGCTGATGAGTTCGACCGTAGCTTCCATTGGTTATCACCATGGATAAGCGTTATCACGTCGACCGACCCTGACCACCTCGATATCTACGGCACCAAAGAGGCTTATTTGGAAAGTTTCCGTCACTATACAGAGCTGATTCAACCGGGAGGAGCACTGATTTTGCGCAAGGATTTAGAAATGAAACAGCACGTAGCCGAGGGAGTAAAGGTGTATGAATACAGCCTCGACGAAGGAGATTTCCATGCTGAAAACATCCGAATCGACAACGGTGAGATTACATTCGACTTCGTTTCGCCCATCGAGAATGTCAAGGATGTGCAGTTGGGACAACCTGTTCCCATCAATATAGAGAATGGAGTGGCCGCCATGGCTATGGCTCAGCTGAGTGGATGCAGCGCTCAAGAGTTGAAATACGGTATGTCTACCTATCATGGAGTGGAACGTCGCTTCGACTTCAAGATAAAGAACGACAAGCTCGTATTCCTCTCCGACTATGCTCATCACCCCAAAGAGATTTACCAAAGTGCCAAGAGCATTCGCGAACTCTATCAAAATCGTAAGATTACAGCTATCTTCCAGCCGCATCTATACACGCGTACACGCGACTTCTACAAGGACTTTGCCGATGCATTAAGCCTGTTGGACGAAGTGATTTTGTGCGACATCTACCCGGCACGCGAGCTTCCTATCGAGGGGGTTACGAGCCAATTGATATACGACAGTTTGAAACCGGGCGTGGAAAAGAGCATGATACACAAGGAAGATGTGCTCTCGTTGGTAAAGGAACGCGACTTCGACGTGCTCATCGTATTGGGTGCCGGCGACCTAGACAACTATGTTCCACAAATGACTAAAATCTTGGAAAGTAAGTGAGAATACGTTGGAAGAAAACGCTCACCATCGTTCTGGATATTGTACTAGCTGCATATTTGGGACTCGCTTTCACCGCTTTTAACAAGCCCGATGAAACAGTCCACGTGTGTACGAAGGTTAGTATCGACATCAAAGATGAGGCTACCAACGGCTTTATAGACACAAAGGAAATCAAAAAGCGATTGGAACACTACCATCTCTATCCTTTGGAGAAGCCTATACGTTACATTGATGCACGCAAGATAGAAGAAACTTTAAAGTCCAGCCCGTTCGTTAAGACGGCCGAATGTTACAAGACACAAGACGGACAAGTATGCATTAGCATCACCCAACGGTTGCCGGTCATCCGTATTAAATCGGAAAGAGGCGATGATTATTACCTAGATGATAAAAACTGTATCATGCCTAACTCGCATTATACATCCAATCTCATCATCGCAACTGGCCACATCAACCGTCTGTTCGCGACTAAATATGTCGCCACACTTGGCAAGGTGATGATGGAAAACGACCTCTGGCGCAACCAAATAGAGCAAATCAACGTGCTGCCAAACCTTGGTATTGAGTTGATACCACGCATTGGCGACCACGTCATCTACATAGGCCAACTGCCCGAAGGCAAAACAGCTACCGACCGAGAGCAGCTTGTAAGAGACTATGTAACAAAGAAGATGAATCGCTTGGAGAAGTTCTATCGCCACGGACTATCCCAAGCCGGTTGGAACAAATACTCCTATATAAACTTGGAGCTCGACAACCAAATAATCTGTAAAAGAAGAATGTTGAATTGATAAGAATATAAACCTATGGCAGAATTTATTGTAGCTATCGAATTGGGATCATCAAAGATCACCGGCATCTCAGGCAGAAAGAACCTCGATGGAAGCATTTCGGTGCTCGCTGTAGTAAAAGAAGACTCCACAGCATGCATCAGAAAGGGCGTAGTCTACAACATAGATAAGACTATGCAGTGCTTGACTAACATCATAGCACGACTCAAAACCACTCTCAAATCAGAGATTGCTTATGTATATGTGGGCGTTGGTGGACAATCCATCCGCAGTATCCGGAACAACATTGCAAAAGACTTTGTAGAGGAAACCATCATCACGCAGGAGATGGTAAACGAACTCATGGATACCAATCGCAACATGGAATACCCCGACCAACAGATACTTGACGCTGCCACACAGGAGTATAAGGTAGACCAACAACTACAACTCGACCCCGTAGGTATACAGTGTCGCCGACTAGAGGGCAACTTCCTCAACATCATTTGGCGCAATTCATACTATCGCAACCTCAACAAATGCTTTGAAAAGTCGGGAATTGCCATAGCCGACATGTATCTTTCGCCATTGGTTTTAGCCGATAGTGTACTCACAGAAGCAGAGAAACGTACCGGTTGCGTGCTTGTTGACCTAGGCGCAGACACCACTACCGTATCAGTATACTTCAAGAATATACTCCGCCACTTGGCAGTTATTCCACTCGGTAGCAACAATATCACCAAGGATATCACCTCTCTCCAGATGGAAGACAAGGATGCTGAGCGCATGAAATTGAAGTATGGAAGCGCTTATACCGACAATGCCGACATCGATACTACCCTCATGCTGCCCATCGATCAAGACCGTCAGGTAGAGAACCGGCGCTTCGTTGAGATGGTAGAAGGTCGAATTGAGGAAATCATCGAGAATGTTTGGTATCAGGTTCCGAGCGAGTTTACCGACAAACTATTGGGCGGAATCGTCCTCACCGGTGGCGGTTCAAACATGAAGAACATTGATGTGGCCTTCCGTAAGTACACTCATATTGAGAAGATACGCATTGCCAAGTTCGTCACCACAACTATCAATTCAAGCAATAGCGACATCAATGCCAAGGATGGAACCATGAATACCGCGCTTGCCTTGCTGGTTAAGGGCGATATGAACTGCGCCGGAAAAGAGATTTCAAGCGATCTTTTTGGCACATCAGAACCTATAACAGCGGCTACAAGCACCACGCTGCATACGCCGGATGACATCAAAAAGTCGCGCGATCCGAACGAAATAGCCGGTACAGGCGTTGTCCTCACTCCCACAGAAAAGGAGAAAGCCGAGGAAGAAGCACGTAGAAAACGCCTTGAGAGAGAGGCTGCTGAGCGCAAAGCTGCCGAAGAAGAGGCTGAACGCATTGCCAAAGAGAAGCGCGAAAACAGCACTCTCCACAAGATGGGACGCAATCTTAAGAAGTTCTTCCAGACCATGGTAGCCGAAGACGAATAACATATTAGACTCATACATAAAGAAAGATATTATGCCAGATAACAGAGAAATACTGGATTTCGGGGAACCCGAAAAGTCCAACAGCATCATTAAAGTAATCGGTGTTGGTGGTGGTGGCGGCAACGCAGTGAACCATATGTATCGCGAAGGCATCCATGATGTGTCGTTCGTACTCTGCAATACCGACAATCAAGCACTCAACGACTCGCCTGTTCCCGTGCATCTGCAACTGGGAAAAGAAGGGCTTGGTGCCGGTAACAAGCCTGCCAAAGCGCGTCAAGCAGCCGAAGAGACACTGGATGAAATCAACAATATGCTCTCCGATGGTACCAAAATGGCATTCATCACAGCCGGTATGGGCGGTGGAACCGGTACAGGTGCAGCCCCCGTCATTGCTCGTGTGTCCAAAGAAATGGGCATCTTGACAGTCGGCATCGTGACCATTCCGTTCCGCTTTGAGGGCGATAGAAAGATAGACCAAGCACTCGATGGCGTAGAGGAAATGGCTAAACACGTAGACGCTTTGCTCGTTATCAACAACGAACGGCTACGCGAAATCTATCCGGAACTGACTGTCCTCGACGCTTTTGGCAAAGCCGACGACACACTAAGCATCGCAGCCAAGAGCATCGCAGAGATTATTACAAACCACGGACTCATCAACCTCGACTTCAACGATGTAAAGACAGTGCTGAAAGATGGTGGTGTTGCTATCATGAGCACGGGATATGGCGAAGGCGAAGGACGCGTCAAGAAAGCGATAGATGATGCTCTCAACTCCCCATTACTCAACGATAACGACATCTTTAATTCCAAGAAAATACTGCTCAGCATCAACTTCTGCAACGAGAAGAACGATAACTCAGGCCTCATGATGGAAGAGATGAACGATGTCAACGAGTTCATGAGCAAGTTCGATAGCAACTTCGAGATTAAGTGGGGACTCGCTATTGATCCTGAATTAGGCAAGAAGGTGAAGGTAACCATCCTCGCTACAGGCTTCGGTATAGAAGATGTGGACGGTATGGACAGTCACATCAAGAAACACACACAGGAAGAAGCGCGTCGAATAGCCGAAGAAGAAGAGAAGGCAGCAGAGCGTCGTGACCGTCGGGCAAGGTACTATGCTGTCGACGGAAAGAACACTCAATTCAAGCGCCGGCCACATATTTTCCTCTTCCATCCGGAAGAATTGGACAACGAGGACGTCATCTTGGCCGTAGAGACCACACCTACCTACAAGCGTACAAGACAGATGCTGGAAGCTATTCGCAGCCAAGTTCCAACCACAGAGGAAAAAGAAGATAATGCCATCGAGACACCGGGCATTATCAGTTTCACATAAATCAGATAAAAAAGGAGATATCATGGCACTATTTGAACAAATTAGTGAGGACATTAAGAACGCAATGAAAGCACGCGACAAGGTGCGTCTCAACACCTTACGCAACGTCAAGAAAGTATTCTTAGAGGCAGTCACAGCCCCCGGAGCTAACGAGACATTGGAAGATTCCGATGCTTTGAAGATTATCACCAAGTTGGCTAAGCAAGGCAAAGAGACCGCTAAGACTTATATAGACAACAACCGTCAAGACCTAGCCGATGAGGAATTGGCACAGGTATCCGTGCTCGAAGAGTACCTGCCTAAGCAACTTTCCGAAGCCGAAATCACCGAAGTCGTAAAAGCCATCATCGCTTCTACCGGTGCCGAAGGCATGAAAGACATGGGTAAGGTAATGGGTATAGCCAGCAAGCAAATGGCCGGTAAAGCCGACGGAAAAATCATTTCGCAAATCGTAAAAGGCTTATTGGGATAATCCCCACAGCCTAAATATTCTTTTAAACCACGAACAATGACATCTATTCTAGAAAGAAGACCGGCTCTCAAACGCGAGATTGACAACATAGCCGAGGTAGCCGGATACCTCTGGCAGAACGGTTGGGCAGAACGCAATGGCGGTAATATCACCGTCAACATCACCGATTTGGTAGACGACGAAATTCGCAGTATGCCCGCCATCAGCGACCCTGTATCGTTCGGAACAACGCTTCCCCACCTCAAAAGTTGCTATTTCTACTGCAAAGGTACGGGTAAACGCATGCGCGACTTGGCTCGCTGGCCTATGGAGAATGGCTCCATCGTCCGCATTACCGACGATTGTGCGCACTACGAAATCATTGCCGACAATCCCGTGAAGCCCACTTCAGAGATAAGTTCCCACCTTTCGGTACACAACCGCAACCTAGAAAAGGGCAACGGATATAATGCTGTGGTTCATACCCACCCCATTGAGTTGGTTGCCATGAGCCATAACGACAAGTTCTTGCAAAAGGATTATATGACCAAACTACTATGGAGCATGATTCCGGAGACCAAGGCTTTCTGTCCATTAGGCCTCGGTATCGTACCCTACAAGATTTCCGGAAGTCTCGAACTGGCCAATGCCACTCTCGAACAGCTCGAAGAATACGACGTCGTGATGTGGGAAAAACATGGCGTATTGGCGCAAGGTCCCGACGTCATGCAGGCTTTCGACCAAATCGACGTACTCTCCAAGAGTGCCAAGATATACATCAGCGCACGCTGTATGGGCTTTGAACCCGACGGCATGAGCGACGAACAGATGCAGGAACTCACCGATGTGTTCCATCTGCCAAAGTAGGATTTAGAAGCATAGAAATAACAGAGAAGGCATGATAGGATGTAAGTGTACATCTTATCATGCCTTTACTTTTTCCAAATTCAAAAACTTATAAAAGCAAAAAACTAAAGACTTATCCAGCAACTGAACCGCTCATTAACTCAAAAACTCACACACTTAAACTCCATCTTGTTCACTTGTCAACTCGTATACTTTAAACTTAGATAACTGCAAGGGCTCCGCAGCATTGCTGCAAAGGGCAAACAAAAACGCTGCAAAGCCCAAACAGTCATGCTGAAAAGACTTTGCAGCGCCATCAAATAAACTTTTTTACGCCCTACATATCTGTAGATAGCGTGCAAAAGCATTATCCCAAACGGTTCGGTCTTGCGGTTCAAATCGCTTCGGGCTGGTATTTTCCCCGATAACACGGCGCATATCCCACACGTCTTTCACCATCCCAGCCGCCTTGGCTTGTAGCATGATGTTGCCAATGGCGGTGGCTTCTTGCGGTCCGGCAAGCACGGTGATACCACAACTATTGGCTGTAAATTGGCTCATACAATCGTTGATCGACCCTCCACCAATAATATGTAGTACGTCAATCTGTACTGGCGACAGCCGCTTCAGCGTGCCTAAGACCTCTCGATAACGCAAAGCGAGCGATTCAAAGATGCAGCGACAGAACTCGGCAGCAGTCTGTGGAACTGGCTGCCCGGTCTTCCGACAATAATTACAAATGGCTTCCGTCATGCTACGAGGATTGGTAAACGAAGCGTCATCGGGGTCAATGATGCTTCTAAAAGGCTCTGCCTGCATCGCTTCAGCTATCAGTTCACCATGCGACTTCCTCTCTGAGAACTCTTTCCGGCAACGCTCGTAAATCCACATACCACAGATATTCTTCAAGAAGAGAGTCGTGTTATCTACCCCACCCTCATTGGTCATATTCTCGGAATAGCTCTCATTGCTTATCAACGGATGCGACAACTCCACGCCCATCAGACTCCATGTACCGCTACTCAAGTAGGCGAAGTTGGCATCAGAAGCCGGAACGGCAGCCACAGCCGAGGCTGTATCATGTCCGGCAACAGCCACTACCGGAATGTCACCAATACCTGTTATCTGCTTGATTTCTTCGGTTACAGAACCTATAATGGTTCCGGGAATCACCATCCGACCAAACTGCGACCGCTTCAGACCAACACTTTCGAGCAGCCGTTCGTTTAAATCGTGCTTGTAAGGATCGAGTATCTGCGATGTCGAAGCCTCTGTATACTCGCATACCGCCTGTCCCGTGAGCATATAACTCAAAGCATCAGGCATAAAAAGTATCTTATCGGCCACAGCCAAAGCAGTGTTTTGAGCCTTCCACATGGCGTGTAATTGGAACAAAGAATTGAATGCCATGAGCTGGATACCAGTGAGTCGATACACTTCGTCGCGCTCCATGACATTGGCAAAATAGTCGTCCATCATGCCGACAGTATGCGGATCACGATACGACAGAGGGTTACGTAACAGCGCACCATCGCTACCTACAAGAGCAAAATCGCATCCCCACGTGTCGATACCGATGCTCTGAATTTCGTAACCTTGTTCCACTGCCAGTTTCAACGCAGTGATAATCTGATTATAGAGGGCGTAGATGTCCCAATAAAAGTGTCCTCCGGTTTGAATGATAGGGTTCTCGAAGCGCGTAAGTTCTTGCATGGTAAGGTGGTCACCTTCCAACGCGCCCAATACCGTTCGGCCACTCGTGGCACCCAAATCAACTGCAAATATGCGCTTTAATTTCTCCATGTGGCTTTCGTTGCTTGATACATTCGCACTCCATACGTGATGATAACGAGGAAGCAAATGAGTGGTAAGACGAATGAAATATTTACGGCCGGCATGCCAAAGATGGTGCCCAAGTCGATAATAGAAGCCTGTAAAGGCGGTAAAACACTTCCTCCAAGAATAGACATTATCAAGCCTGCCGCACCAAACTTAGCATCATCGCCGAGTCCTTGCAACGCTATACCGTAGATAGTAGGGAACATAAGCGACATGCAGGCAGAGATACCAACGAGACAGTACAAGCCTTTGATGTCTTGGAAGAAAATGACTCCGAAAGTCAACGCCGTGGCAACGGTCGACAGGATGGCCAACAGTTTACCGGCATTGATATACTTGAGGAAGAAAGTACAGATGAACCGACTACAGCAGAAGATAGCCATGGCAATGATGTTGTAGCGCTGTGACAACACTTCGGCAGCCTGTTCGGTCATCCCCTCACCCACCAATACGCGTGTACCGTATTGGATAACGAAAGTCCAACACATGATTTGGGCACCTACATAGAAGAATTGTGCAATAACACCTTCGCGATAATGCTTGATGGAGAAGATACGCTTCAGGGTCGGAACGAAGTTAATATCGTGTTGTTGGTCGCCACCTTTCGGCATCTTTGTAAAGAAGATGACCAAGAACATCACCACAATGACCATCCCAATGACAAAATAGGGAGTAATAAGAACCGATAAGTCATATTCTTTCACAGCCTCGAATTCAGCCGGAGAGAGAGTAGCACGCGTGGCTGTATCCATGGGATTAAGCTTAGCTTGAATGAAAGCCATCGCAGTAAACATACCACACAACGAGCCCATTGGATTGAACGACTGCGCTAGATTCAAGCGTCTTGTGGCCGTAGCTTCCGTTCCCATCGAGAGAATATAGGGATTGGAACTGGTCTCCAAGAACGATAATCCGCACGTCATGATAAAGTATGCTATCAAGAAAGGATAGTAAGCACCCGTCAACTTAGCCGGGAAAAAGAGCAAAGCGCCGGCCGCATAGAGGCCAAGTCCCATGAGTACCCCACTCTTATACGAGTACTTGCGGATGAAAATAGCCGCAGGAAACGCCATTGCAAAGTATCCGCCATAGAACGCAACCTGCACCAATGCACCGTCGGTGACGCTCATTCGGAATATCTTAGAGAACGCTTTCACCATCGGATTGGTAATATCATTGGCGAAACCCCATAGGGCAAAGCACGAAGTGATGAGGATAAAAGGAATGAGATAGCTCACTCCGTCCTTAGAAAGGATTGATTCTTTGCTTTTCATTCATCAGGTTTTAAAGTGTCGAATAGAAATAGTTATCCCCCTTACCGATAGCAAGGGGGATAGCGTCATATTAATAAATAGGGCCAAAATTCTGACAAGCACGGTAGTCAGCACCCTCTTTATCCATACCAAATGCATTCCATGCCGACGGACGGAATATATTTCCGTCGGCTACATTATGCATACATACAGGAATACGAAGGATAGAACAGAGCGTGATAATGTCTGCACCGATGTGACCATAAGCGATGGCACCGTGGTTAGCTCCCCATGTATTCATCACAGAATAAACGTCCTTAAAGGCATCTTTGGTTGCATCGAGACGTGGAACGAACCATGTAGTAGGCCATGTACGGTCGGTACGGCCATCGAGGATAGCATTGATTTCGGGATCAAGATCTACCGTCCAACCCTCAGCCAACTGTAAAACAGGACCCAATCCCATCACTCTGTTCACACGAATCATAGTCATTGGCATGCCACCACGAGTGAGGAAGTTAGACGAAAAACCACCTCCGCGGAAGTAATTGCGGTCGGCCGGATACCAAGTAGTGGCATTCAAACAAGCCTCAACCTCTGCATCGGTCAACTCCCAGTGGTGCTTCATCGTAGGATTACCCTCGCTATCGCTCACTGCTCCTGTCGCATCGAGTGTGGTAGCACCTGAATTGATTAAGTGTATAAAGCCTCCTGCGGCTGCTCCTGTAGGCTTCTTGCCTGCCACCCGCTCCACAGCTTCGGGACTCCAATAGGTACGAATGTCTGAGAACATCACACCCTTATTGGTCAGCAAGTGACCGAAAAGCATTGCTATACCGTTCAAAGAGTCATTTTCGGTAGCCAAGACACCTGCCTCACGCGTACCGTTCCAGTCGAAAGAAGAGCAAACCAACGACTCAGGGAAGTCGAAATTTGGCTTATAGTCGGTCCACTGGCGCTGTCCTTGAACACCTGCCAAGATAGCATTATGACCTAAAGCCTCTTCCTTGAAGCCCAGTTCCTTCAGTCGAGGATTACCATGCATCAAGTCTTTAGTGATGAGCATACACTTCACTGTGAACTCCCAATCCTTGTCAAGTTCCTCTCTACTCTTCTGTTTACCATTACGTTCGATGTTCCAGTCGTGCCCTTCCTTAGGCATACAATATTTCTTTGTCCATGCCATAGCCTTCTCAAACTCTTCCGGATCGTATATTCCTTCGTCGATACGACGCATTACTTCCACCATATCTACATACTCCGTACGCAGTCCAAGATACTTCTGCATGAAGTCAGGATCTACGATTGAGCCGGCAATACCCATACAAGTGGTACCCATAGAGAGGTAGCTCTTACCGCGCATGGTAGCAACTGCCTGTGCTGCACGGGCAAAACGCAGAATCTTCTCAGCCACGTCTGCAGGGATAGTATTATCGTCCAAGTCTTGTACATCGTGTCCATAGATACCGAAAGCGGGTAATCCTTTCTGTGCATGAGCGGCCAATACGGCAGCTAGATATACGGCTCCCGGACGCTCGGTACCATTGAATCCCCACACAGCCTTGGGATAATAAGGATTCATATCCATCGTTTCCGAACCATAGCACCAACAAGATGTGACGGTAATCGTAGCACCGACACCCTCACGCTCGAACTTTTCGGCACAAGCAGCCGACTCAGCTACGCGTCCAATCGTACTATCGGCTATCACACATTCCACGTGACTTCCGTCGCCATTGTAAACATGTGAACTGATTAACTCGGCCACAGCTTTGGCCAAACTCATTGTTTTCTCTTCGAGACTTTCGCGTACTCCGCCTTGGCGGCCGTCGATTGTTGGTCTGATACCAATCTTAGGATAGTTTGTCATAGGTTTTGTTATTGTTTGACAGCGCTTTCGGCATCTCGCAACTTGCTTCTGATCGCGCCATGTCCATCACACTGTCGATATTAGAATTAGTTATTTTGTTTATTTAAAAGATTCTTTAGGAATGTTCTTCCAACAAGAAGTCGGACTTCTTCAATCCTTTAGCAAAGGTACTATTTTTATCTTTTAGAGAGAAGTAAACAATGAAAATATTCAGTTCTTTTTATAGTTTAACACTATTATAAAAAAACTTTGTATATTTGCTAAGCTAACCAATAGAAGATGGAGAAATTATCAAAGGAACTCAAACTCATGTTGCTCATGACCGATGGGCACGACTATACTGCTGCAGAGTTGTGCAAACAAATAGGCACAACACGCCGACAACTCTATAATTACTTGAAGTTTTTCCGCGAAAACGAGTTCATCGTGGTTCATGAAAACAGCCATTACCGACTGGATACCGACTCACCTTTCTTTCAAGAGATAGCACGGTCGGTCAACTTCTCCGACACCGAAGCTACCTTCATGCATCACCTGCTGGAAGCTGCCGACGCCAAAAATCCTGTCGTAGGCATCCTCAAACGCAAGTTGGAACGCTTCTACCATCTCCGTTTCTATACCGATACCCGCTTTAAAGCCCACACCATCGACATACTCAACAAGTTACGCGATGCCATAAACCATCGTCAAACGGTCTGCCTCAAAGACTATTCGTCACCCCACAGTCGCAGTGTTTCCGACCGTGTAGTAGAGCCTTACATGTTCTTAAACGACAATCTGGACGTGCGGTGTTACGAACTCAAGAGCCATACCAACAAGACTTTCAAACTTTCGCGCATCGGTGACGTGGAAACATACGACGCACCTTGGATTCACACAGAGCGTCACCGCCAGCTCTTTACCGATATCTTCATGTTCAGTAGTGAGCAACGCCTACCCATCTGTCTGCGTATGGGGCAACTCTCCCACAACCTGATGATAGAGGAATATCCAGCTTCCACCGACGCGTTCACACCCGATGACTCAGAGCATTGGCTGCTAAACATTGACGTGGCAAGCTATGTGGGTATCGGAAGATTCGTACTTGGACTCTACGACGATATAGAAGTATTAGGTGGAGAAGAATTCAAAAACTACATCCAACAGAAAATTCTGACCATGAATGCTTCTGCTATCCTACAATAATACTAACTATATTCTCACTCCAAATCACTCCTTATCATAGTCTTCCGACAGCATTCGGAGCTCTTGATACGTCGTATTGATGTCTTCACGAGTAATGTCGAACGACCTGTCCACACCTCTTGGCTTGTCTTTCAACGTATGAGAGAAAAGCCAATCATACGTCTTCTGCAAATAGAAAATACGCGCCAATAGTCCGTGAGAGCCTCCTGCTATCCAGTCGTAACGTAGCAAATGGTCGTTACCGGCACTCTGTAAACTCTCCACAACCTTCTTCGACTCCCTCACATTCACCGCTCTATCAGCCGTACCGTGCATAATCCAAAGCGGCACACGCCCCATTCCTTGCACGTCGTGTAGCGTCGTTCCGCCACATAAAGCCATCGCTGCGGCCACCTTTTCAGGATAAGTACCCACAAAATCAAGCGTACCATAGCCGCCCAAACTCATACCCAAGACAAACACGCGCGACGCATCGACGGGATAATTCTTCTCCATCCACTCCAACAAATCGTTGAGTTTACGCGGATTCCACGACCCTCCCGGATTCTGAGGGGCTACCACAAAGGCAGGAATTATTTTACCTTTCTCTAGCGCATCCAGCGTTCCGTAGCGACGCACACGGTCGAGATTGTTGCCACACAAGCTTGCCCCATGCAAAAAGAGCACCACTGGGAGCGCGTGTCCATGGGGCTCATACTCTTCAGGAGTATACAACCAAAAGTTGTATCCCCCATCAATGACGTTGCGCTTTGCTTCTATCTTTCCCGCTTTCTGAGCCGATACTCCCAACGAAAACAAAACCATCAAGAACAATATATATAGGTGTCTCGTTTTTCTCATGACCACAAATATAAAGATAAGTTATCAAGTAGACAACTCTCTCCACCTCTCCATTGACATTATTTATACACTCTCCGTCCTCGTTGTAGTTTTTTCACGGAAATAAAAAGTCATCAGTCCCGCCCCCGTCCATTACCTTCCGTCTCTACTATTGCCTACCTTTATTCCCAAAACTTTGTTAACTTGTTTACTCGTTAACTAGTCTACTTGTCATCCAGCCTAATAATAAACTTTTAAATAGTCTCCCTCCCCCCTTTGGGGAGGGTGGGGTGGGGCTATAGAGGGTAAAGATAAGGCTTTTACTCCCCATTATTCATCGAACAAACTCTCCAACACACTGAGCGATTTCAATTCGGGAAATCCGGGAGTATGCAGTCGATAGTATAATAATATAAGGTGTAGACATCGACTACGCTCACTACGCGACATAGCAAAAAGGTGCATATTCTCATAATTCATACGCATCAGCAAGGTGATACGCGAGGTCTCTTCGGCTGACAGATAGTCGGAATGGAGCGGAATGGTGAACAGAAAGCGACTTTCGCGAAGGTCGAAGAGGCTGCCCGGTACATAGTCGTCGAGATTGGGGAAGAATCCGATGAAGCGGCTCAGACGCATGGTAAAGACCAAATGAAAGTTGGCAAACGACGCCGGACAAAGGTCGAGCCACGACATACTGGAACGTAAATAGTTATAAAGAGCGGGATTTTCTTGCTCCCCACGAGTGGCATATAACAGGAATTCGGCAATAAACAGCGCCACCGTAGACTTATAAGGATTGAACGGGATGGATGAATAAGGAATATCTACACGCACATCGTGCAAAGAAAACAAGGAACCACGAGCTTTGTCATCGAACTCAATAGCAAGGAGTGTGAGCGGTTGGAAAAGTTGCTTCTTAAACTTTCCACGCCCCGAAAGCGACAAACTACAAACCAAAGAGATACGCCCCTGCCATTCAGAGAACACATCGACAATTATTTTAGTGTCTCTGAATTTGAACGCGCGAAGTACGATAGCCCTTGTTTTGATGAGCATAATGAGACAAAGGTAGTGCAAAAACGCGAAAAAACGCGGCTTTTATTAAAATTTCTTCACGAATATTTGGCGGAATAAGAAAAAGTGTCTAACTTTGCACCCGCAAATTAAACGCGATGGTCCCTTCGTCTATCGGTTAGGACGAGAGATTTTCATTCTCTAAAGAGGAGTTCGACTCTCCTAGGGACTACAATAAGAAATAAAAGAAAAAGTAAAGATGGCAAATCACAAATCATCCATTAAGAGAATCCGTCAGACAAAGACAAGAACTCTTCATAACAAATATTACGCAAAGACCATGCGTAATGCAGTGCGTAAATTACGCGCAATGACAGATAAGGATGCAGCTGCCCAGTTGTACCCATCTGTACAGAAAATGCTGGACAAATTAGCCAAGACCAACATTATTCACAAGAATAAGGCAGCTAACTTGAAGTCAAGTTTGGCTTTGCATATTAGTAAATTAGGATAATATTCCGATTTACAAGTAAGTAAGGGCGCATTCTTCAAAGAATGCGCCCTTACTTTTTTTGACACTAAATATTTCTGTTTTTCACGGCAATTTTGTATCTTTGCAGAAATATTACTAATCGAGAAAATGGCAGAAAATCTAAATGCCGAGGCTAATTATTCAGCTTCGAATATCCAAGTTCTAGAAGGACTGGAGGCTGTGCGTAAGCGCCCGGCCATGTATATCGGCGACATTAGTGAAAAAGGATTGCACCACTTGGTCAACGAAACAGTGGACAACTCTATCGACGAAGCTATGGCCGGATACTGTACAGACATTGAAGTAACCATTAACCAAGATAATTCTATCACTGTACAAGATAACGGTCGTGGTATCCCTGTAGACATGCACGCCAAGTTGCATAAGTCGGCTTTGGAGGTCGTTATGACCGTATTGCACGCCGGTGGTAAGTTTGATAAGGGTTCATATAAGGTCAGCGGTGGTCTGCATGGTGTAGGTGTGAGTTGCGTGAACGCACTCTCGTCTCACATGATGTCTCAGGTATTCCGCGACGGAAAGATTTATCAGCAGGAATACGAGAAAGGAAAGCCCCTCTATCCAGTTAAGGTTGTGGGCGAAACAGAGCTTCGTGGTACACGCCAACAGTTCTGGCCAGATCCTGCTATCTTCACAACGACTACCTATCGTTGGGACATCATCGCATCGCGTATGCGCGAATTGGCCTACCTGAATGCAGGTATCCGCATCACATTGAGAGACCTTCGCGCTGACGAGGAAGGCAAGACACGCGAGGAAGTATTCCATGCCAAAGACGGATTGAAGGAGTTTGTGCGCTACGTAGACCGTCATCGTACCCACCTGTTCGACGATGTTATCTATCTCAAAACAGAGAAACAAGGCATCCCTATCGAGGTAGCTGTGATGTATAACACAGACTATTCGGAGAACATCCACTCATACGTGAACAACATCAACACCATAGAGGGTGGTACACACTTGACTGGTTTCCGCGCAGCATTGACTCGTACATTGAAGTCGTACGCTGATTCGGAGCCGACCATATCCAAGCAAATAGAGAAAGCCAAGATAGAAATTGCGGGCGAAGACTTCCGCGAAGGTTTGACAGCCGTTATCTCTATCAAAGTGGCAGAGCCTCAGTTCGAGGGTCAGACCAAGACCAAGTTGGGTAACAGTGAGGTTTCCGGAGCCGTTCAACAGGCTGTGGGCGAAGCGCTGGCAAACTATTTGGAAGAGCATCCTAACGAAGCGAAGAAGATTTGCGAGAAGGTAGTATTGGCCGCTACGGCACGTATTGCAGCCCGCAAGGCTCGTGAGAGCGTTCAGCGCAAGAGCGTAATGAGTGGCGGTGGACTGCCCGGAAAGCTGGCCGACTGCTCTAACAAAGATCCAAAGAGCAGCGAGATATTCCTAGTCGAGGGTGATTCAGCCGGTGGTTCGGCTAAGCAGGGACGCGATCGTTATACACAAGCCATCCTACCCTTGCGTGGTAAGATTCTGAATGTTGAGAAAGTACAGTGGCATCGCGTATTTGAAGCCGAATCTGTAATGAATATCATCCAAAGTATCGGTGTACGTTTTGGTGTAGAGGGCGAAGATGATCGCGAGGCAAACATCGACAAGTTGCGCTACGACAAGATTATTATCATGACCGACGCCGACGTCGATGGCTCACACATCGACACACTGATTATGACGCTCTTCTATCGTTTCATGCCGAAAGTCATCGAAGAAGGACATCTTTACATCGCTACTCCGCCTCTCTATAAATGTTCATACAAGAACAAGAATAGTGAATATTGCTATACAGAACAGCAACGACAGGCTTATTTCGACAAGTATGCTACCGGTCCGGACGATAAGAATATCCATACCCAACGCTACAAAGGTTTGGGTGAGATGAATCCCGAACAGCTTTGGGAAACAACAATGGATCCAACTACTCGCTTGCTCAAGCAGGTAACGATAGAGAATGCAGCCGACGCAGACGAGATATTCTCGATGCTCATGGGCGACGATGTAGAACCTCGTAGAGAATTTATTGAGAAGAATGCTACGTACGCTAACATCGACGCATAATACTGTACACGTACATATAATATAAAAGAAGGAGAGCATCATTTGCTCTCCTTCTTGCATTTCGATGTGATTTTTTATATCTTTGCAAACGGAAACCTAATCGCTAAACACCTCATGAAGAAATATATATCGCTGTTCTTTGCGGTTGGTATTGATACCTTGGTTATAAAACAAAGCGATACCAGATGAGGAAGTGGATGCTATTTGCAACTTTATGCTACTTCCTTGCAATCTCGGCACAGGACTTCGGAATGCAATGGATGTCGGCTTCTCAGGCAGACAAAGCCGACATGGTATGGTTTCGACATACCTACTCGCTCCACGAACGCCCCACACAAGCTTCTATCAGCATTGCTACCACAGGGTATTTTCGGCTTTATGTCAATGGTTACGATGTATCTACTGCTTATCGTTTACCTTATCGGGAGAAAGGAGATACGGGCAGTATAGGACATATTTTCGATGTCACCCGATTCTTACAAGCGGGAGATAATATCATCGCCGTATACTGTTCACCCCTCGCCTATGACCTTGATAGGGCTCTGTTTGCCTTTCGTTTTGATGGAAAATGGGTCAATGGGCAGCGTTTTAGTTACGATGGAAGCGAGGGATGGTTATGTCGTAGCGCTTCATTTTCACTCATGCCCGATGGTCGACAAGTACAAAATGGATTGTCAGAGGAATATACTTACTCCACAGCCGACGAGTCATTAGCTTGCTGGTATCCTGCCACCATGATTCCATCTCCACAGAATCGATCTACCCGATGGCACCAATCATTCTATCAAGAAGAAGTTGTTGCAGAAGAAATACGGCCGCTATATTTCAATGTAGAGGGCGATTCGGTATTTTATGAGTTTGGAACAGGCTTTCAAGGCTATGTCCGCGTCACGCTCAGAGATGCCATACCAGGCGAATGTATCTATATAAATGGTTCCCAATATATCTGTAGTGGACAAATGGATGAGCAGATATTCCAACGCCTACAGATAACAAATTGCCGACAAGTATGTATCAGCGGAGACACCAATTTTCGTCGGTCACAGATACAAAAAATAGAGGGTATCGGCATCAAAAGCCGTTGGCATGAAGATTGGAACTATTAAAAATATTGATAAAACACTTTTTCTTCAATGTTATTTTGTATCTTTGTGAAATCAAGTAATATCATGAAGTATGGAGAGTAAACGCCTAGAAGAAATCACTATCCCATCTGTTAAAAAGCTATACCAAGGAAGTCATATAGAAGATGACATACTCCTAGTAGACGATCTAGCCAATATCCCATTCCCCAATGAGCCTCGCCGAATGCATTGTTTGTTCATGGCACTGTGTACAAAAGGGGTAGCTCACTATACCATTGATACGGTTGCCCACACCGTTCAAGTAAACGATGTCATCATCGTAAGTGAAGGTCAGGTGGCAAACAACTACGTATTGAGCGATGATTTTAAAGCCATAGCCATTGTATTGTCCTACGAGTTCTTCTACGAAATCGTTGCTAACATTCGTGAGCTATCCTATCTATACCTCTTTGCACGTAACCATCCAGTCTTCCACTTGAGACAAGACGAAGCCCAAACACTACATAATTACTTCAATATTATCAAGCGTAAGGTAGAGAACAAGGAACATCAATTCCGTCGCGAGACCACTAAATCAATGCTAACAACAATGATTTACGACATCAGCAACGTGATTTATCACCTTCAAACATCACCTAATAATCGCCAACCACGCGCCAACGAGATTTTCAGCGACTTCATTAAACTTGTAGAACAACATTATCGAAAGGAGCGACGGGTAAGTTGGTACAGCAATCAGATGTACATTACGCCCAAGTATCTCTCTGAAGTTATCAAACAAGTAAGCCATCGTACACCCAACGAATGGATTGACCAATACGTTGTTTTAGAAATTCGTGTATTGCTGAAGAATACAATGAAGAGCATTAGAGAGATTGCCGAAGAGATGAATTTCAACAATCAGAGCTTCTTCGGTAAGTACTTTAAAGAGCATGTAGGTTTGTCCCCTACAGAGTATCGAAAGTCATAAGCCCAACAACTGTTCGGCTACTGCGCACAATTCCTTGTACCAGTCCTCACCAAACCGACGTATCAATGGTTCTTTTAAGAACCGGTATATCGGCAAGTCAAGCGCTTTACCTTTGGCAACAGCATCCTTACACACTTCCCAACGATGGTAGTTTAGTCCTACAGTACCATCGTTGAAAGTCTTTTCACGTATAGGATAAAGTGCACAAGAGATGGGTTTCACGAATCGCGTAGTCCCTTTTCTATAGGCACGTTCCAATGCACAGAGGCACGTACCGTTCTCATAACATGTAAATACACAATCTTTTCCCCCAACAATGCTTGTCACCAAGTCGCCATCACGGTCGCTATAAGCCACTCCTTGACGGTCTATTACCGACTGAGCCGAGGCAGATAAGTCGTTCCAAACAGTATCCAACGAGTCTTCTATGCCCCCTATCTCGTCTAAAGTCACTGGTGCTCCGGCATCACCTTCAATGCAACAGATACCTTTACACTTCTCTAAATCACAGCAAAACTTCTCTGTCAGGATGTCGGGAGATACCAATACATCCCCTATTTGTATAATATGTAATTCGTTATCCATGCTTTTTACCATTGTATAGGTGCGATACCATGCTCTTGAAGATAAGCATTACACCGCGAGAAATGATGATTCCCGAACCACCCACCACGATTAGCGGAGAGCGGAGAGGGATGTACCGACTCCAACACAAAGTGACGCGAACGGTCTATCAGCGACACTTTGCTACGTGCATATCCACCCCAAAGAATGAAAACCAAATGTTCTCTATCACGATTCAAGGCCTGAATCACAGCATCGGTAAACGTTTCCCATCCTCTACGCTGATGACTTCCGGCAGCATGGGCACGCACTGTAAGCGTAGCATTCAGCAACAATACGCCTTGTTCTGCCCATCGTGTGAGGTTTCCCGAAGACGGAACAGGGCACCCTAAATCCAATTCTATCTCCTTAAAGATATTCTGCAAAGACGGCGGAAACGGCACTCCATCGTTCACAGAGAAGCTGAGTCCATGCGCCTGACCGTATTCGTGATACGGATCTTGACCAATAATGACCACCTTCACCTTGTCGAATGGGCACAAATTAAAGGCATTAAAAATAAATCGTCCCAGCGGAAAACAAGTGCCTTGAGCATATTCCTGCCGAACAAAATCAGTCAGATGCGAGAAATAAGGCTTCTCGAATTCCTCACCAACATGCGTTTTCCACGACTCTTCTATCTTTACATTCATCGCATTTCTTTTGTCCACAAAGTTACTAAAAATATTTGCTGCACCAATAAAGAAGCATTATCTTTGCCTGCAAAGAGGAAAACTATGGACAAGTCATTAGAATTACAGCAATCGATTTTACACGATGTTGCATCCTTATTTGGAAATACGGATGCACTCAATAAATTGCACAAGTACCTTAACAAACTAAAAAGAGAGGAGAAGCAGGAAATGAGTAAAGCTGAGAAAAAAGAAATTCTAGATGATATTAGAGATGGATTAAGAGAGATGAAATTAGTAAAAAAAGGCAAAAGTACCAGTCGACCATTAGCTTCTTTATTGAAAGAATTATAGCATAGAAACTATTATTCCCTTTGATAAGCAGTTAAAACGGCTTGCCAAAAAGTACAGAAACATCAAAGAGGATTTATTAAATCTCGAACGTTCCTTACTATCCAATCCTACTCAAGGAGTAGATTTAGGAAATGGAATTCGCAAAATCAGAATGCAAATTAGTGATAAGGGGAGAGGCAAAAGCCATGGGGCACGCATCATAACCTACACTACTATCATTGATATTGAAGACGGTATCATCACTTTACTGGCCATCTACGATAAGGAAGAACAAAGCACTATCACTAAAAAAGAGATTCAACAACTATTAGCAGAATTATAATTCTGTCCA
This sequence comes from Prevotella sp. C0026C3, assembly GCF_056590795.1. Classification (NCBI taxonomy): domain Bacteria; kingdom Pseudomonadati; phylum Bacteroidota; class Bacteroidia; order Bacteroidales; family Prevotellaceae; genus Prevotella; species Prevotella sp. C0026C3. The sequence goes on from NZ_JBWPWW010000010.1 coordinate 79,962, forward strand.
TCAATAAACCACCAAGCGCCTGCATGGTAATCATGCAGGCGCTTTTATTTTATTTCTTTACGAGCTTAATACTTTGCAGCGATAAACTCACCGGTATCAGAAATCAGATTCTCACCAGTCATATCGGTAGGCTGTTCCAAGCCCATGATATGGAGGATTGATGGAGCCACGTCGGCCAAACGACCGTCTTTCACCGTAGCACTGTTATTATCTGTAACATAGATGAATGGCACCGGATTCAAAGAGTGAGCCGTGTTAGGCGTACCATCCTCATTGATTGCATTGTCAGCATTACCATGGTCGGCAATGATAATGGCTTCGTAATCATTCGCCTTAGCCGTTTCAACAACCTCTTTCACGCAATTATCTACAGCATGCACAGCCTTAGCAATAGCATTATAGATACCTGTATGACCTACCATATCGCCATTAGCGAAGTTCACCACGATGAAGTCGTACTGCTGAGTCTTAATAGCTCCCACCAATTTATCCTTCACTTCGTAAGCACTCATCTCAGGTTTCAGGTCGTAAGTTGCCACCTTTGGCGATGCCACCAAGATACGGTCTTCACCTTCATAAGGAGCTTCACGACCACCATTGAAGAAGAATGTCACATGAGCATACTTCTCTGTCTCGGCTGTATGCAACTGTTTCTTACCCAAACCTGAGAGATATTCACCCAATGTATTCTGTACATTCTCTTTCGGGAAGAGCACAGTTACGTTTTTAAAGTTCGCATCATACGGAGTCATAGTGAAGTATTGCAAATCCTTAATGGTGTGCATACCCTGCTCATCCATATCCTGCTGTGTCAACACCTGTGTCATTTCCTTGGCACGGTCGTTACGATAATTGAAGAAGATTACTACGTCGCCTTCCTCAATCTTACCATTTACAGTGCTGTTAACGATAGGTTTGATGAATTCATCGGTCACACCCTCAGCATAACTCTCTTCCATCGCCTTCACCATATCGCTGGCTGCCTTACCCTCACCATTCACCAAGAGATCGTAAGCAGTCTTTACACGGTCCCAACGCTTATCGCGATCCATAGCATAGAAACGACCTACGATGTCAGCAATGTTGGCATCGTTCTTCGCACATACATCAGTAAGCTCCTGAATGAAGCCCACACCACTCTTCGGATCGGTATCGCGACCGTCCATAAAGCAGTGTACAAACAGATTCTTCAACCCATATTCCTTACCTATCTCTACCAAACGGAACAGATGGTCGAGCGAAGAGTGCACACCACCGGTAGAAGTCAAGCCCATCAAGTGGAGTTTCTTACCGGTCTTCTGAGCATAACTGTAAGCTGCAACGATACCCGGATTCTTGGTAATAGAACCGTCCTTACAAGCACGGTTAATCTTTACCAAATCTTGATAAACGATACGTCCGGCACCAATATTCAAGTGACCCACCTCAGAGTTACCCATCTGACCATCGGGCAGACCTACGTCTTCACCGCAAGCCATCAACTGTGAGTGAGCCGATGTAGCTGTCAAATAATCCAAATAAGGAGTCGGTGTATTATAAATCACGTCTCCTTTTCCATGCTTTCCGACTCCCCATCCATCGAGAATCATCAATAAAGCTTTCTTTGCCATAATGAAGTACTTATTAGTATTTGTTCTTTTATTATCCTAGTCGAGAAATGGTTTCATCGTTCTCTTTCATTTTTCGACCGACAAATCCATTTCTATTATTGTTGCAAAGTTACGATTTTTACTACTAATGGCAAAGGGAGAACAGATAAAAGAAATAAACGTTTTCAGCAATTTTCACCCTGTTACATCCTAAGTATCCGGAAATTTACTATTTTTGCAATATGAAGAAACCAACATGGATGGAGAGGAAGCGTCTCTATAACATTATCTTCGAAGCCGATACGCCCGAAGGTAAAGCCTACGACGTGGCACTCATCATCGTCATTCTTGTCAGTATCATTGTCGCTTTCATAGAGAGTATTCAGTCGTTGGCACTCACCTACAAGTACATCTTGGAAGTATTAGAGGCGCTCATGACCGTACTTTTCACCATCGACTACTGCGCCCGACTCTATTGTTCGCCACGCCCAAAGGACTATGCCCTTAGTTTTTTCGGCGTCATCGACTTCATCTCCACCATTCCACCTTACCTCAGTATCATCTTCCCAAGCGCACGCTACATGATACTGTTGCGCTCGTTCCGCTTCATTCGCATCTTCCGCGTCTTCAAGCTCTTCAGCTTTCTCAACGAGGGCTACCTACTCCTGCAATCCCTTCGACGCAGCATGCGCAAGATTATGGTTTACTTCATGTTCGTTTTGATACTCGTTACGTGTATCGGAACACTCATGTATCTCGTAGAAGGTAATCAACCCGGCACCCAATTTACCGACCTTGGTACGTCCGTCTATTACGCCATCGTCACCATGACCACCGTCGGTTACGGCGACATCACACCCACCACACCTCTCGGACGACTGCTCTCGGCCTTCGTCATGCTGCTTGGTTATACCATCATCGCCATCCCCACGGGTATCGTTACCGCCACCTTTGTCGATGAAACCACTCAAAAAGTGGAGCACGGCAAATGCCCCCGATGTGGTAACAAAGTCGATCCTAACGACCGATTCTGCAAACATTGCGGTGAGAAATTATAAAAAGAATGAGGTAAATATAGCTGTAGATTCCCAACGGACGCAACATATCGTATCCCTACAAACCCTCATGAAATACGATTCCAACAACTAACGAACTTAAAAACAAAATCACTTACAAACTCATCCCGTTCACTTGTCAACCCGTCTACTTGTCAACTAGTAGAGTGCAAAGGCACACCAGCTTTACTGCCTCGCCTTTTCTGCAATGCTGCAAAACCCGAACAGTAATGTTGACTAGCCGTTGCAATCTGCCGGTTAACAAATAAATGAGCCAACAAGCAGACTTGTTAGAAATAAGAAATGAGAAATAATAGAAGGTATGAGACGTTAAACATGCCAGTTTCTACGACTTTAGGCTTGCCCGAAACGCCAAACCTCTGCATAGTCAAATGCCTTTACGCTTCCATAAAGAGAGTCATTTCAACACCTTTTAATTTTTATCTATCTAGCCTCTCAACCGCTCCCGGCACTGTTCCAGTATCTCCATCAACTCATCGGCTTTCTGTGCACGCAGCATGGCGATACGCGTTTGCCGGAAATCGGGAATACCTTTGAAGATGGGACTGGCAGCCAAATGGCGACGCGTATGGAGTATACCGCGGTATTCATCAATACGTTCGATGTTAATACGCAATTGTTCTTCAAGCACATCAATCTTCTCATCAAGAGTCAACGGCGTAGCATCGACGTTGCCATCTAGATGGTCTCTGATATCTTTAAATATCCATGGGCATCCGAAAGTGGCACGCCCCACCATGACAGCATCCACACCGTAGCGGTCGAAAGCAGCGGCAGCCTGCTCCGGAGAAGTCACATCGCCATTGCCAATGATGGGAATATGGATACGCGGATTGTACTTTACCTCGCCTATCAGCGTCCAGTCGGCCTCGCCAGTGTACATCTGTGAGCGCGTACGACCATGGATAGTCAAAGCTTGGATACCGCAATCTTGCAGCTGTTCGGCTAATGTAGTGATAATCAAACTGTTGGTATCCCATCCCAATCGAGTCTTCACAGTCACCGGCGTATGCACGGCTTTCACCACTTCACGCGTAATATCGAGCATCAAGGGGATAGTGCGTAGCATGCCCGAACCTGCACCTTTGCCCGCCACCTTCTTCACTGGACAACCGAAATTCAAATCTATGACGTCCGGATGAGCTTCTTCCACGATCTTGGCAGCCTCAACCATCGACTCCACATCGCGCCCATAGATTTGTATTCCCACCGGGCGCTCATCGTCACTGATAGTGAGTTTCGACACCGTCGACTTGATGGAGCGCACCAAAGCCTCGGCACTTACAAACTCGGTATACACCATGGAAGCACCAAAACGCTTGCATAGCAGTCTGAAACCTATGTCGGTAACGTCTTCCATCGGCGCCAGAAACACCGGATGTCGACCATATTCTATATTGCCTATTTTCATTTGCCGACAAAGATACATAATTTCTCGCAAACAAGAAAAATACTTCTTTTCCTCATAAATAAGGATAATTTTCTGAATTATTGACAACCCGCATCCTTATTTATGATTATATTTGCGAACAATAATCTGATTATGGCCTATGGATTTTCGTAAGCTCATCACATGGAAAGACCGCCTGTCGGAGAGACAGAAAATAACATTGCTCGTTCTTAGCGGTGTTATCGTGGGGTTGATAGCCCTCTTCTTATACCTCTTACGCATGCACACATATCTTATTGGCGATGATCCGGCAGCCTGCGTCAACTGTCATATCATGACACCTTACTATCAAACGTGGGAACATTCCAGCCATGGACGCGACGCAACGTGCAACGATTGTCACGTACCTCACCAAAATATGGCCATGAAATACCTCTTTAAAGGGGTCGACGGTATGAAACATGTGGCCTATTTCGTAACCAATAGTGAGGCTCAAGCTATCAGGGCAGAGACCGCAAGTTCCGAAGTCATCATGGACAACTGTATCCGTTGCCACAAACAATTGAATCAGGAGTTTGTCAAGACGGGACGTATAGACTACATGATGGCCAAGCGTGGCGAGGGAATGGCATGCTGGGACTGTCACCGCAACGTACCACACGGTGGCATGAATACGCTATCGAGCACACCATGGGGCGAAACCCAAACACCTATTCCCAGCTCTCCTGTCCCCGAATGGTTGCAGCATTTGCTAGGACACTCTACCAAATAATATCACGATTAAACGAATAATCAAAACCAAACTTTCGCAAGTTGAAGGATGGATAGAATTAAATAGAAGTTAACTGGAGATAACGGGAGGTAACAGGAGATAACAGACATTTGTCCGATAACTCCCTTTGAACTCCTCCTAACTCCCTTTAAATCCCGATAACTCCTCTATTGAGCATACATACGAAACTTAAATTAAAATATCAGAGATATGGCAAAGCAATTAAAACGTTGGCAAGGATGGCTCCTTTTCGGTGGAGCTATGGTCATAGTATTCGTGCTTGGACTCATCGTTAGTTCGCTATTGGAGCGCCGTGCCGAAGTAGCAAGCGTGTTCAACAATCGCCGGACGATGTTCAATGACTCCATTGTATCGCAGAACGAGAAGTTCAAAGAAGACTTCCCACGCGAGTATGAGACGTGGTCTATGACGGAAGACACTTCGTTTGTAAGCCTATACAATGGTTCAAGAGAAGTAGACATATTGGAAAAACAACCAGCTATCTGCGTCATTTGGGCAGGATATGCTTTCTCACAGAACTATAACACCCCGCGTGGACACCGTCATTGCCTCGAAGATCTGCGTAAGATATTGCGTACCGGAGCCCCCGGTGTAGAGGGAGGAAAGGAGATGCAACCCGGTACTTGTTGGACTTGTAAGGGGCCGGACGTACCCCGACTGATGCGAGAGAAAGGTATTGGCGCTTTCTATGGAGCCAAGTGGAGCGATTGGGGCAACCAAGTGATGAACACCGTGGGCTGTTCCGACTGCCACGATGCACGTACCATGGAGCTTCGCCCGGCTCGTCCTGCTCTCTACGAAGCATGGCAACGCGTAGGTAAAGACGTGCGCAAAGCTAGCCATCAAGAGATGCGCTCACTCGTATGTGCGCAATGTCACACCGAATACTACTTTGAAAAAGAGAACAACAACTACTTGCACTTCCCTCAAGAGAAGGGTATGACCTGCGAAGCTGCAGAGGCTTACTACGATAGTATAGGCTTCTACGACTACATACACCCACTCTCTAAAACTCCTATCTTAAAGGCTCAGCACCCCGGATACGAGATGAGTCTGCAAGGAATCCATGCTCAGCGCGGTGTCAGTTGTGCCGATTGCCACATGCCATACATCCAAGAAGGTGGCATCAAGTACACCGATCACCACGTTATGAGTCCGTTGGCACACATTGATCGAACCTGTCAGACTTGCCATAGACAGGATGCCGAGACGCTCCGTCAGAATGTTTATGAGCGCCAAAAGAAAGTGTACGACTTTGCCGTCAAAGTGAACTCAGAGTTGGCCTATGCACATATCGAAGCCAAATTTGCTTGGGATAAGGGAGCTACAGAGCCAGAGATGAAGCATGTTCTCGACGATTTACGCAAGAGTCAATGGCGTTGGGACTACGCATTAGCTAGTCATGGAGCCGCTTTCCATGCCCCTCAAGAGGTGATGAGATTACTCGCTGCAGCCATGGAATATGCTAAAGATGCTCGTCTACAAGTAGCTAAAGTCGTGGCACGTCACGGTTTCACCGGCGATATTCCATTGCCCGACATCTCAACAAAGGCCAAAGCTCAGGCTTACATCGGTTTAAATATGCCGTTGTTAAAGCAAAAGAAGCAGGAATTCTTGAAAACTGTAGTTCCTGTTTGGATTGAGAAAGCACGTCAAAACAAGCGTTTCATCGCACAACCAATGTAAGAATTGGTAGACTATAAGAACTTTCCTGTCGGGAGTTAATAGAGGTAACGGGAGCTAAATACACTTAGCCTCGTTCTTCCATTAACTCCCGCTAAATACTAAACACACACACTTATGTGGAAAAAACCTTGGGGAATCATTGAAGGAAGTGCCATCGGAGCAGGCTTACTGTTAACAGGTGTCTTGCTTCAACTTACTATAGGAGGCATTGATTGGGCACTGATGGCGTGGCCAGTAAACATCTTTCTAGTGGCCATCATACTGATGAGCATAGGCGTAGGTTATGCTCTTAGAGGCAGAATCTACGCTCTTCGTTTTATGATAACACCACAGGCTGCCGTTCCGGCCGTCGCTTTTGCAGCTTTATTGACGGTCATCATGGGACTGGTCAAGCAACTTCCACCCGACCATGCACCCACCGACCCCTTGGGATTCAGCCGCATGTTAAGTTCATGGCCGTTCATCTTGACCTATCTATGGGCTACACTCATCGTCGGACTAGCCACCGTTCACCAGCTTATCCATTTCCGCCGTCGAGCCCTACCGGCTATCATCAGCCATCTAGGGCTCTTCTTAGTGGTCGTATGTGGCACCTTGGGCAGTGCCGACATGCAGCGGTTGAAGATGTATTGCATGGAAGGGCAACCCGAATGGCGTGCTTTCGACAGTCACGGTACGATGCACGAGCTACCTTTAGCGCTCCAGTTGAACCGCTTTTCCATCGACGAATATCCACCCAAACTGGTCATTGTCGACAATAAGAACAATATGCCGTTGAGCAAAAAACCGCAAACTCTGCTCATCGATGACAAATTTCAAGGTGGTACTTTAGGCTCATGGAGTATCAAGGTAACGCAACGTTTCGACGAAGCTGCGCCTCGTATGGTACCCTCTAAAGACCCTCACAAGGCGCCACAATATACTTATAAAGAGTGGAAATCGAGCGGAGCAGAGTGTGCTTTGCATGTGGAAGCCGTGCAATCGAAGACCGGTCGAAAGGTGGAAGGATGGGTTACTGGGGGCAGCTACATGTATCCGGCAGAAGTATTACGCCTCAACAAGCACGTCAGTTTAGCCACTCCACCCCGCGAACCGCAACGTTTCGCCTCCGAGGTAGAGGTCTTCACCAAACAAGGCAAACACCTTGCCACCACCATAGAGGTAAACAAACCTTTCAGTGTGGCCGGTTGGAAGATTTATCAACTAAGTTATGACGAGCAAATGGGTAAGTGGAGCAATATGAGTATCTTTGAACTCGTGACCGATCCGTGGCTCCCTATGGTCTATATAGGTATCTTCCTGATGCTTGCCGGAGCCATTTTAATGTTCGTATTTGCACAACGTAGAAAGGAGGAGAAGCCTTATGACATGGCATGAATTTATCATTTTCGCTACCATAGCAGTGGGGCTTTGGACACTGGGAGCGTATGCTGCTTGGAAAAACATCACTAAATGGGCCTATATTCTCACTGGTATCGGCCTATTGGTGTTCTTCGCTTACATCCTCGGATTGTGGAATTCGCTCGAACGCCCACCCTTACGTACGATGGGAGAAACCCGCCTGTGGTATTCGTTCTTCCTGCCTTTGACCGGTATCATCGTTTATTCGCTATGGCGATATAAGTGGATTCTCGCTTTCAGCACGCTCCTTGCAACAGTCTTTGTGTGCATCAATATCTTCAAACCAGAGATACATAGCAAGACATTGATGCCTGCTTTACAGAGTCCTTGGTTCGCTCCACACGTCATCGTATATATGTTTGCCTACGCCATCTTGGGTGCAGCGTTTGTCATGGCGTGCTATCTGCTGTTCTTGAAAAAGTCGGTCGTCACCGAAAAAGAGTTCGACATCTGCGACAACCTCGTCTATGTGGGATGGGCATTCCTCACCATCGGCATGCTCTTCGGGGCTTTATGGGCAAAAGAAGCATGGGGACATTACTGGGCGTGGGACCCGAAAGAGACATGGGCGGCAGCCACTTGGTTTGCCTATTTAGCTTATATCCATCTGCGACTCGACCGCCGAAGCAGCCCCAAAGCAGCCCTTTGGATACTCATCGTGAGCTTTGTGCTGTTGCAAATGTGCTGGTGGGGTATCAATTATCTGCCTTCTGCACAGGGTACAAGCGTACATACCTATAATTTGAATTAATCAATTGATATGAAGAAATACAAGATTGGAATTATCGGAGCGGGCAAGATTGCCGCTAAAATGGCTCATACCATAGCTGGAATGGAAGAGGCTGAATGCTATGCAATAGCCTCACGTAATCAACAAAAAGCCGATGAATTCGCACAAAAATGGGGATTCCGAAAGGCTTACGGTTCGTATGAAGCGATGGTAAACGACCCGGATGTAGACCTTGTCTACGTAGCCACACCCCATAATTTCCACTTTGAACATGCCTCACTGTGCCTGCGTCATTACAAGCCGGTGCTTTGCGAGAAGGCTTTTACAGGCAATGCACGGCAAGCCGAACAACTCTTTGCCCTTGCCAAAGAGCAGAACACATTTATCACCGAAGCCATTTGGACGCGCTATCTTCCTCTCTCTGCCACGCTCAAAGAGTTGGTGGATTCGGGCATTATCGGCACTCCTTACATGATAGCAGCCAACCTTGGATATCCTATCAAGGGCGTTGAACGCGTCAAGAAGCCAGAGTTGGCCGGTGGTGCACTGCTTGATTTGGGCGTCTACGCCCTCAATTTCGCCGCCATGCTTTTTGGTACAGACGTGAAAGAAATGTATGCCCACTGTATCAAAGCACCCAGCGGTGTGGATGCCCAAACCTCCATCACGCAGATATATCCCGACAATCAGATGGCTCTGTTGGCTTGTTCCATGTACGCTCGAACCGATAAGCAAGGCATCATATCGGGCGATTGCGGTCAAATCATCGTCGAAGACTTCAATCATCCGCAATCTATCACTGTATACGATAGCAACTATCAACCCATCAAGCACATTCCCCATCCACCTCATATCACCGGTTACGAGTACGAAGTACGTGCTTCTATCGAAGCCATAGAGCATGGTTGGCTCGAATCTCCCTACATACCGCATGCTGAAACCATCCGTATCATGAAACAGATGGATGAGATTCGGCGACAACTAGGCATCGCCTATCCTTTCGATTAACAAAAAGGGTAGTTAGGATTAAGCCTTCCTCATATTCATAGCATAGTATATTTCTGTCCGAAGGACAGCCTATTCATAGCCGTAGGCCTTTAGGCCTACGGTAACAATGACAGTAAAAAACGAGTCTGAAAGACTCCCCTTTGTAACACAATGGATATTTAATCCGACAATGCAATGGGAAGTCTTTCAGACTTATTTTTTTATTGTTCCCTATCATTCCGGAAGCATCAAGGCATCCAGCTATTCAAAAGGGTTGTCCTATCGGACCAAGATACAGTCATAAAATCTTGCTTATGACCGTAGTTTCGTATCTCTATACAGCTACTCTTACTCCCAAGTAGCAGTCTTGGTACAATTCAGTTTCACCTGCTGATTACCACAATGGAACAAGAATTCACCCTCTTCAAGTGCCCATTTCATATCACTATTGACAAAAGCCAACGAATGGGCGGGAACCTTCAAGGTCACGGTCTTCGTCTCACCGGGCTGCAAATCTATCTTGTCGAAGCCGCACATATTGCGATTATCGGGAACCAATGAAGCCACAACATCCGAGAAATATAGCAGCACAGCCTCTTTTCCGGCTTTCTGTCCACTGTTCGTTACGTCTACAGACACTGTCAACTCGTCGTTCACATCAAACGAAGTCTTGTTCACACGCAAATTACTATACTTGAAAGTGGTATAGCTCAAGCCTGCACCAAACGGCCACTGAACATCCATTTTAGCGTCGTAATTGTAGTTACCTGCCATCGTACTCTGGTTCTCGCTCACCTTATAGTCGTATGTATGCAGCGAACTGGTGGTACGAGGATAGGTAAATGGCAATTTACCGGAGAAGTTACAATCGCCTGCCAACAGGTTGGCGAGCGCATCACCACCATAGTTTCCGGGCAACATCACGTCTACCACAGCCTTCGACAGAGGCACAATATCGTTGATGATACGTGGCCGACCACCGTTCAACACCAAAACAATGGGCTTACCGGTCTTTGCCAATGCCTTCACCAAGTGGCGCTGATTTTCGCTCAACATCAAACTGTTGAAGTTTCCGGGAGTCTCGCAATACGAGTTTTCACCCACACATGCCACGATGACATCGCTGTTTCCAGCTGCAGCTACAGCCTTCTCCAAATCAGAAGCATCCTCTGCTTCCCAGTCGGAACCAGCCTTATAGCGCACACCTTCGGCCAACGTCACATTCGCAGCACCGAACTTATTGGCCAAAGCCTTATAGATACTGTTGTACTTATCACCCACCAGCTGGTCGGTCTTATCGCCCTGCCATGTGTACGACCAACCACCATTGAGACCACGGAGTGTGTTGGCATTGGGTCCGGCAACGAGTATTCGCGTATCTTTCTTCAACGGAAGGATACCGTCTTCGTTCTTCAATAGCACCTCACCTTCCTCTGCGAAGCGTGTAGCCTCGGCTGCAAACTTGGACGAAGCAAAATCGGGATAGTTCTTAGCTATCCTCTCCGGCTTGTCCCATGTCTTCTTATCGAAGAGTCCCACGCGGTATTTGAAACGCAAGATACGGCTCACCGCATCGTCAATACGACTCATCGGAACAAGTCCTTCGTTCACGGCTTGCTTCAGAAGCGTACAAAAATCCACGCTATAGGGATCCATACTCATGTCGATACCAGCATTGATAGCCATAGCGATGGCATGTTTCTTGTCGGCAGCCACATGTTCACGAGTGTACAAGTTGTTGATGTCGGCCCAGTCGGTAACTATCATTCCATCCCAGTTTAAGCCATCCTTGAGCCAATCGGTCAACAATTTTTTGTTGGCATGGAAAGGCACTCCGTTGTTGGAAGCAGAGTTGACCATCAGCGTTAACGCCCCATTCTCCACACAATGTTTGAACGGTTCAAAGTAACGCTCCTTGAGTTCACGCTCTGTTATCATCGAGGGCGTACGGTCTTTACCCGTTACCGGTACACCGTAAGCCATGAAATGCTTGATGCTTACAGCCACGTGGTTCATATCGATGTGGTTAGGATCGGGACCTTGATAGCCTTTCACAGCCTGCACAGCCATCACGCTATTCACGTAATCGTCCTCTCCGAAGCTCTCCCACATACGTGGCCAGTTGGGATTTCTACCCAAGTCCATCACCGGAGCATATACCCATGGGATGAGACAAGCGCGACTCTCGTAGGCCGAAACTTCTGCCACACGAAAGGGAATATTCTTGTTGAACGATGCAGCCTGCACAATGGGCTGGGGGAAGAAAGTAGCACCCATGGTATAAGTAGCACCATGAATCTGGTCTACACCATACACCTGTGGAATACCATTGACCGCCATCGACTTGCGATTTAGTTCGCTGATGAGTGTACGCCATACCTTGGGAGTCTGCGCAACGCTCAATGGAACGTTTAGAATCGAGCCCACTCGGTATTTACCGAGTACGGTATCGGTCTGCACGGGCGACAATGCGAAGCCGGTCTTTGCCTTGGAGAAGTCGGTGATAGCGTCTATCGTTATCTCACACATCTGTCCCACTTTATCGTCCAACGACATCTTAGACAATTGCTCTTTCACTTGTTTCTCTATGTTGGCATCTGGTTTGATAGCCGGACGTACGCTCTGCGCCCATGCACAGAAACCCACTTGGAGAGCCAACATCGTTAATACGAGTTTTCTTTTCATTCGATTTGTAGTTGTTATTATTAGGTAATTTGTTGATTATATCTACGATATTTGAATTAGTAGAGCTACTATATAAAATACGTATATATATGGCCTTTCCCCTTACTAGAGATCGCTTTCATCAGTAAACCGGTTTATTTGTCTACTCAATTTATTCTCCCTCTCCTTGGGAGAGGGCTGGGGAGAGGCTACTGCAAAGCCCCTGCAACATCACTGCATAGCTTCTTCAGCATTGCTGCCAAGCCGATGCAGCATCTTTGCCTCGTCCCTGCAGCAACTCCATTGTGAGAACGTTGCCAGCCAATGGAATCAATCTTGCGTTAGCAAATGTACATAAAAATCGGGATATATCCTGCATTTCGTATATAAAAAGCAGATGAAAGGAATGGAAAAGTAGTATGTTAGTTGTTAAGTTTTTTAGTTGTTGGAGGAAGATAGCATAAGGGTATGGAGGGGTAACATGTCGCACTAGTATCCCAATGAACAGACATTATCAAGGCAATAGTAGAGACGGAAAATCTTCCACAGCTGTCCCAACACTACTAATATAAAGACTCCTGCCGACCATGAGACTTCCCATTATATTATCTAACACATAAAATGCGACATATAGGGGAGTCTTTCAGACTCGATTATTATCGCCATTGGTACCGTAGGCCTAAAGGCCTACGGCAATGAAGGGGCTGTCCTTCGGACAGAAATACCCACAATGCCACCTCCGCAAACAAGAACTGATAATGCACTCTTTGTCCGGTAGGACAACCCTTATCAATAGCCGGATGCCTTTAGGCTTCCGGAATGATAGAACGCTATAAAGAAAGACAAGTCTGAAAGACTTCCCATTGTACCAGCTAACACATAAAAACCGGGAACAATCTTCGCTTTCGCTCGATTGTCCCCGGCTATGAATAGGTAGCCTTCTAGGCTAATAAATTCTAATCATGTATAGAATTAATAAGTAGGATTCTGCTCCATCTTCGGGTTAGCGTCGATTTCCGACTGTGGAATCAACGGCAGTTCCTTCTTAGACTTCCAAGTGTCGATGGTCTGAGCATCGGCATTGAGCACACTGTGCCAGCCTCTATTATCTGCATTTGTGTAGCGAACAATCTTCTCACCACGACGCAGTGCATCGAAGTAACGCTGTCCCTCACCTACCAACTCTTTACGACGCTCCATATAGATGCGGTCTTCGGTAACGTCGGCAGCAGTTACTTGCTTGCCGGTATCGGTGGTACGATTCTTGATAATAGCGTTGAGATATTCAGCAGCCTTGTCCTTCTTATTAGCTTTGAAAGCAGCCTCGGCAGCGCTCAAGTAAACCTCTGACAAGCGGAGCAAAGGAATATTGTTCATACGAACCTCTACGCTACCGGCCGGTGCAGGATATTTATTGATGTAAACGGCACGACCTTCGAAAGTCTTAGCCTTGAGTTCTGAGCTAGAAGTAGCCTTCAATAAGATGTTGTTACGAACATCCTTAGGGTCACTTGCCAATGCATCGGCAAATGTCTTAGTAACGATGAGATCGCCATAACCGGCAGCTACTTTTTCAGCATCGGTATTCTCTGTCAAGAGATAAGCGATACCTTCACGGTCGGTCCAATCTGATGTACCGCTGATAGCCAACTCAAAGAGCATCTCATTAGCGTGAGCTTTGTCGTCTTTCTGCCATGCGTTAGCATACTCAGCAGAAGTCCAAAGAGCATAAGGAGAGTTCTTGATGATATCTTCGGCCGTAGAAAGGGCATTGTTGTAGTCGCCCTTAGTCAAATAAACCCTTACAAGCAGAGCCTTAGCAGCCCAAGCATTGATATAACCGGGAGTAGCCTTGGTAGACAAAGCACCCGAAGCAATAGCAGAAGTCAAGTCTTTGATAATCTGAGTATAGCACTCAGCTACCGTAGCACGACCTACCTGTGTTGCAGGTTCCATAGACGTGGTGGCCATGGGAGCGCCATAAGAAGCGCCATTATCCTGTAGATAAGGCTTACCATAGACACGAGTCAAGTCGAACATAGCCATGGCACGAATCACCTTGGCTTCGTTCTCATACTGTGCAACAGCCTCTTTGTTCTTATCTTGATCGGTAATAACGCCACCGTTTGCAGCCTCAATGATGCGATTGGCACGTCCTAAGACGATAAGCGGAGTACGCCATACAGAGTTTTTCGAGGTAAAATCATCGGCCGTCTTGTATTCCATTTTGTAATAGAACTCACCACGGCTACTACCATAGCTGGCATTGTACTGTACATCCTCGCCACGAACATCACCATAGACAAACATGTTGGCACCATAATAGTCTACATAATCAGATGAACGACCTTTGAGTGCTGAATAAAGACCGACACGCGCACTAGCCAGACTGGCTGTGGTTGTAATAGCCGTAGAGGCATCAATACCGTCGGATGGTTGCCGATCAAGCCACTCATCACCACAAGACGACAAACCCGTTACGGCTGTGAGGCAGATAACTGCACTATATATAAATTTAGATACTTTCATTTTTGGTATGCTTTATGTTTAGAAACCAATTTCAATTCCGAATGTGTAAGTTCTCAACTGTGGAGTCTGGAAGTTTGCAAGTCCAGTTACCGGCAGCTCAGGATCTACATAGAGATCAGCCGACTTCCATGTCAACAGGTTGGCACCAGAGAAGTATACGCGAGCCTTATTGATACCCAAGCTGCGAATATACTGCTGAGGAACGGTGAAACCAATGGTCAAGTTCTTCAAACGCAGATAGTCCAAAGGCATCATCCAACGAGAAGAGTAAACGAATGTGCTGCCATACTGGAACTTAGGGAGTTTAGCTGCAGTGTCGCCCTCGCCCTTCCACATCTTAGAGAGGTCGTAGTAAGCAGGCGTAGCTCCCTTATACAGTGCAGAGCCACCGTTAGAGTGCTGCCAACGCGGATAGTCGTAGGCGTCGCCACCAAGCTGGTAAGTGAAGGTGAAACCAAGGTCGATGAACTTCCAACGCAAGTTGTTGGTGATACCACCGGCAACGCTTGCCTCTGCGCTACCAAGAATTACCTTCTTAGCTTCGTTGGCATTGGTCGTGGTGTTGCGAGCATTTGCCGAACCATCGTTGATGTAATAAAGTTCTTTACCGGTCTTAGGATCTACACCAGCATACTCGTAACCGTAGTATGAATTGTAAGTTTCGCCTACCTTATGGAACAATACACGACCATAATCAGAATCCTGAACCATATCGCTTTCGCCATCAAGTTTCACCAGTTCATTGTGATTGTGAGAGAGGTTCAATGTTGTAGACCAGCTGAAGTCCTTGGTATTGAAGTTTTCAGAAGTCAAGGTAAGTTCCCAACCGGTGTTCTTCAGCGAACCGATATTGGTAGCCATGGTTGCAACTTTACTTGTAGTGTCGAAATAACCGGGAACGGCAGACATGGTCAAATCGTAAATCAAATCGGTGGTTTTACGTGTGTACCAGTCGAAAGATGCTGTGAAACGCTGCAGGAAAGTCAAGTCGAAACCTACGTTGAAGGTACGGTTCTTCTCCCATTTTAAGTCAGGGTTACCTATATTTACAATACCCATACCCGACTGACCATTATACTTTTCACCATATTTAAACAGGTTCATATATGGATAGTAGCCTGAAGGCTGTGTACCATTGGTACCGTAAGACACGCGAAGTCTACCATCTGTAAGGATATCTTTGGTTGATTCCATGAACTTCTCAGCAGAGAAACGCCATGAAGCTGATGCAGACCAGAAGTCACCCCAACGATTATTGCGAGCCAAGCGAGATGTTCCATCACGGCGGAAGCTTAGACCTGCATAGTACTTATTGTCATAGTTATAGTTGACACGACCCAAGAATGAGGTCAAACGTGAATCATAAACTTTACTTTCTGATGTTGTTTCACCGGCATTAGCAACTTCATAGAGTTCACCGGGATACTGAGAACCGCTCAAAAAGTTGTACTCATAATGCATATCTTCGGTCTCGAAACCAAGCAAAGCATCAAGATTGTGCAAGCCAAATGAGCGGATATAAGAAAGCTGAGTCTGTGTGTTTACCTGCTCAGAGATGTTCAAGATACGCTGAACCACACCACTGGAAGACTTACCATTATTGGAGTTACGATCCCAAATAACGGTCTCGCGACCACCGATATAGTCATAAGTTACCTTCTCGCTCAAGTCAAGTCCCTTAGCAATATGATAAGTTAACTTAGCAGAGTTCAACATTCTGCGAACGATATTGCGGTCGGTAGAGTGCAAATACTCATAAAGTGGGTTTACACCTACATAACCGGGACCCTGTGTATAAGAACCATCCTCATTGTAAGCAGTACTAGATGGATTTTGGAAGAAAACATAGTTTGCCACTGCACCATCGTAAGATGTAGCCTCATTGGCAAGACTCTGTGTCATCTTCGACATCATAGAAGACACATTTACTGTAAATTTACCAAAGTCATGTGTCAAGTTCAAGCTACCAGAAAAGCGTTCCAAGCCTTGATTAGCCACAATACCTTCTTGCTTATTGTAAGCCATAGAGGTATAGAACTTAGTCTTATCGTTACCACCGGATACGCTTACCTCGTAGTTGCTATGGCTACCGTTCTTGAACAAAAGATCCTTCCAGTTAGTCCAACCAGTCTTAGGCTCTGCGGCATAATCGTCGATATCACCGGCAGCAGCAGTCGCTGCTTCGGCGGCAGACTTACCTTCCTCGAACATATAATAGTTTTCTAGACCCTTCAAAAGCAATGCGCGACGAGCAGCACCACCTAGTTGTGGACGGTAATTTACGGCCATATTAGAGAATCCCCAATCGCTATGGAAGTTCACATTTGTCTTACCCTTGCTACCGCTTTTGGTCGTAATAACGATGACACCATTAGCAGCTCTCGAACCATAAAGAGACGCTGCGGCAGCATCTTTGATAACCGTTATAGACTGAATATCGTTAGGGTTGATGGTTGCCAAGATGTTGGTACCGGCATCACTATAATTAAATTCACTCGTATTACCCGACTGAACAGGCGTTCCATCAATAACATAGAGAGGGTTGTTACCTGCATTGATAGAACCCATTCCACGCACACGGATAGACGGAACAGAACCCGGTGAACCGGAACCTGATGTTATCTGTACACCGGCAACGCCACCGGCCAATTTATCTTCGATAGATACGACAGGTACTTCGGCCAACTTATCAGTATTCATCGTTGCAGCAGAACCGGTAAATGAAGACTTCTTAAAGTTACCATAACCAGTAACGATTACTTCTTCCAACACATGGTTATCAGGCTGAAGAACAACCTTTAAGTTTTCAGCGGCCTTTACTGTCTGCGATTTCATGCCAATATATGAAATCTCAAGTTTTGCATTGTTAGGCACAGTCATACTAAACTGTCCGTCCAAATTGGTAGCGGCACCCGTATTAGTGCCCACAACTTTTACCGAAGCACCAATGACCGGTTGCCCATCTTCAGCAGAGATGACTGTACCGGTAACATGAATTTGTGCCAGAGCCACTCCCATCCATAGGAAGAGACCGGTCAAAATTAACGTTAGTCTTTTCATAAAAATCTCTCTCGTTTAATAATGTTGATTTGTATTATTTCTATTCTTTCTCTCTTAAAGCTTTCTCTCTTGATCCTAGTCCCATCTCAAGACTTAGTTTCGGATTTATATTTAATGCATACAAATGCATGTATTTTATTAACAAACATAGCTCTTATGTTGCGAATTGCAAAATTAATGCAATTTTAATTTATACCAAAACTTTTATTAATAAAATTAGAGCAAAAGCGCATTTTTAACGATAAAACGTCATTTCAAGACCATAAATTTGATATAAATCATTATTTTTACGCTCAACAAGTCAGCAAAGTGGCGGTATAAACTCCCAATAGGTATCATCATGAAAGTAAGAAAATGAAAGTTCGGCAACACCACATCACCTCACAAGCTTCTTTACACCTATTATATATACGCCCTTGGGAAGATGAGTAAGATTTGGCTTTCCGTTGGCCAACATTTCAACATGGAAAGCTTGTCCCTGCATGTTGTAGGCCACGATAGTCCTACTATGAGCAGCATTCACACCATCAATGCCCGTTGGAAAAGCCACACTAATTTGACCCACGCTGGCAAAGTATCTTAGACCCAGTAAAACGATTTATTATTGACCCACTAAATGCCCT